>NZ_FUKP01000057.1:0-31124 GCF_900163825.1 Micrococcus lylae
ACCACTTGCGCTCCCGCCGCAGGGCGTGGATCTGGGCGACCAGGACCGGATCGAGTCGGTCAGGTGAGCGCTGGGGCCGGCTGGACCGGTCCTGAAGTCCTGCCTCGCCTTGAGCCTTGTAGCGGGCGACCCAGGTGGCCACCGTGGGCCGGCTCACCCGGAACTCAGCGGCCACGTGGGATTGCGGGATCCCGTCGTTCAGGTGACGGTGGACCATCCTGAGACGGCCGGTGGGGGTCAGGGGTGCGTTAGCGTGAGTCATGAGTGGGCCTTTTCGCGCGGATGGGTTGTGTAGGAACTTCCATCCTGCGGGAGAGGCCCACTCGTCTCATCTCAGCCCGGCACCGATGTCAAGAACCTCATGACCCACAACAGCTAGGGCTCGCGGTAGGGGCTTGGGCAGGGGTGGGGTGCGTCCACACCGCTGTGACCACGCAGGCGGGGGAGTTCTAGGATGGACGAATGGTCTCCGACCCGTCGCGCACCAGCACGCCTCGCATCGACACGGACGCGATCCGCGCCGTGGTGGGTGCCACCTTCGCCTCCCGCGGGCTCCAGTACGCGAGCACCAGTCGGGTGGGACGGGTGACGTTCGACCCCGAGGAGGGCCTGCTCACCGCCCAGGTGGCCGGCTCGGTCCCGCGGCCCTACCGGGTGCGCGTGTGGCTGCAGCCGTCCGTGGCCGCGGACCTCCAGCCTGAGGGCACCGACCCGCTGGACATGGAGTGGGAGCCGGTCTCCGGCGAATGCACCTGTCCCGTGGGCGCGGACTGCAAGCATGTGGCGGCGGTCTGCTACCGCGCCGTCCGGCTGCGCTCGGACGACGCGCTGGACCGGGCGAAGACGGATCTATCCTCCATGATCACCACCGCGGACGAGCTCGCCGCCCGCTCGGCCGGCTCGGCGGCAGCCGCCCGGCCCTCCCTGGGCGACGACGGCCCGGCCGGCTCGGGTGCCTCCCGCACCGCCGCCGCGGACTGGCGTCGGATCATGGAGCCGCTGGCCGGACTGCAGACCTCCTCGGTGCGCGCCCCGCAGGCGCCGCTGGCGATCGGCGTGGAGCTGGTGGCCGAGTCCTCCCACTCCATGTACCAGCAGTGGGGTCCGGCCGGCGCCGGCGAGGATCGGCTGCGTGCCGGGCGCGGGCTGTTCGTGCTGCTGCGCCCCCTGAGGCGGGGCGCGAAGGGCACCTGGATCAAGGGAGGGCTGACCTGGAAGCGGTTCCAGTACCCGCGGGCCGAGTTCGACCCCGCCCACGAGCGGGCGCTGCGGCTGATCTACCGGCAGCTGATGGCCGAGGAGACGTATCCCACGGACGCGTGGATCATGCTCCACCAGTTCGACTCCACCCGGATCTGGCAGCTCCTCGAGGGCGCCGAGAAGGCCGGTGTGGAGCTCGTGGCGCAGGGTTCGCTGTCCGATGTGGTGCTGGAGGATCCGGTCCATGTGGGCCTGGACGTCCGTGAGGCCGACGGCGGGGAGCTGGCGGTGTCCCCGCGGCTGCTCACCGCCGCGGACCACCAGGTCGAGGCCTCCGACGTCTACCCGGTGGGCGGCATCGGGTTCTACCGGGTCCGCGAGGCCGAGGAGGGCTTCGTGGCGCACCTGGTGCCCGCCGCACAGTCTCTGGCCGAGCCCGTGCAGCACCTGCTCGAGTCCGAGAAGGCGCTCACCGTCCCGCAGTCGGACCGCGCGGACTTCCTCGAACGCGTCTACCCGCGACTGAAGAACCAGATCGAGGTGGCCTCCACGGACGGCTCCGTGGACCTGCCCGAGTTCGAGCCGCCCACGCTGCGCCTGCAGGCCGACTTCCAGCCGGACCACCAGCTGGACCTGTACTGGTCCTGGCTCTACTTCGACCCGCCGCGCCAGGTGGAGGTGGACGCCAGGGACGCCTTGCGGGACACCGCCCACGAGCGGCAGGTGCTCGCCCGGGCCGCCGAGGTGTGGCCGCACGCCGGCAGCACCGGACGCCAGGCCCTGGAGGGCGTGGCCGCGGCCCGCTTCTCCGAGACCGTCCTGCCGCAGCTGGCGAAGGTGGAGCACGTCCGCGTGGACGTCACCGGCGAGCGCCCGGACTACCGCGAGCTCACGGCCGTGCCGCGGATCGAGGTCGGCACGAAGGCGACGCAGAACGACTGGTTCGACCTGGGGGTGCAGGTCTCCGTGGACGGCCACGTGCTGCCCTTCGCCGAGCTGTTCACCGCGCTCGTGCACGGCAAGACCGCCCTGATCCTCATGGACGGGTCCTACCTGTCCCTGGACCATCCGGCGTTCGAGAAGCTCAGGGCGCTGCTGTCCGAGGCCGCCACGCTGCAGGAGTGGACCCCGGAGAACCAGCAGGTCTCCAAGCACCAGGTCGCCTTCTGGGAGGACCTCAAGGACCTGGCGGACGAGGTGCAGGAGGACCCGGCCTGGACCGCGGCCATGGGCCGGCTCGCCGCCACCGAGCGGCTCCCGGACCCCGAGGTCCCGGCCGGGCTCCGGGCCGAGCTGCGCCCCTACCAGCGCGAGGGCTTCCGCTGGCTGGCGTTCCTGCACGAGCTCGGGCTCGGCGGCATCCTGGCGGACGACATGGGCCTGGGCAAGACCGTCCAGACCCTCGCCCTGCTCTGCCACGCCAAGGAGCGGCGGATCGTCGCCGGTGAGGCGGCGCAGGAGGCGCCGGCCCAGGCGGAGGCGGGCGCTGCGGATGCCGTGGTGGAGGCGGCCGACGCGGTGGCCGACCCGGCCCGAGCGGCCGGTGAGGAGCCGTTCCTGGTGGTGGCGCCGTCGTCGGTGGTCTCGGTGTGGGCCGCGGAGGCGGCCAAGTTCGCCCCCGGCCTGGACGTGCGCGTGGTGGACCAGACCACCCGCAAGCGCCGCACCCCGCTGGTGGACGAGGTGGCCGGCGCGGACGTGGTGGTCACCAGCTACACGCTGCTGCGCATCGACGCGAAGGAGTACCACGCCCGGACGTGGGCCGGTCTGGTGCTGGACGAGGCTCAGTTCATCAAGAACCGGACCGCCAAGGTGCACCAGGTGGCCCGAGACGTGCAGGCCCCGTTCCGCCTGGCCATCACCGGCACGCCCATGGAGAACTCCCTGGCCGACCTCTGGGCGCTGCTGGAGGTGGCCGTGCCCGGGCTGTTCCCCAGCCACCGGCTGTTCCGCGAGGAGTACATCAACCCCATCGAGACCGGTGAGAACCCGGAGCGGATGGCCCGGCTGCGCCGCCGCCTGCGTCCGTTCATGCTGCGCCGCTCCAAGGAGCTGGTGGCCAAGGACCTGCCGCCGAAGCAGGAGCAGGTGCTCTCCGTGGAGCTGGAGGCGGCGCACCGCAAGCTCTACGACCGCGTGCTGCAGCGCGAGCGCCGCAAGGTCCTGGGCCTGCTGGACGACGTGGACGGCAACCGCTTCACCATCTTCAAGTCCCTGACGCTGCTGCGCATGCTGGCGCTGGCGCCGTCGATCGTGGACGACCAGTACGCCTCCGTGCCCAGCTCCAAGATGGAGCGGTTCCTGGACGACCTGACGGAGGTGCTGGGCGAGGGGCACCGCGTGATCGTGTTCAGCCAGTTCACGACGTTCCTGAGGACCGTGGGCGAGGAGCTGGACCACCTGGGCGTGGACTACGCCTACCTGGACGGCTCCACCCGCCACCGCGCCGAGGTGATCCAGGGCTTCCGCGAGGGCGACGCCCCCGTGTTCCTGATCTCCCTGAAGGCCGGCGGCTTCGGCCTGACGCTGACCGAGGCGGACTACGTGTTCCTCATGGACCCGTGGTGGAACCCGGCGGCCGAGGCGCAGGCCGTGGACCGCGCGCACCGCATCGGGCAGGACCGGACCGTCATGGTCTACCGGATGGTGTCCCAGGGGACGATCGAGGAGAAGGTCCTGGACATGCAGCGCCGCAAGGCCGAGCTGTTCGGGGCGCTCATGGACGAGGCCGACGACTCCGGCGCCGGCGCCTTCACCGACTCCCTGACCGCCGACGACATCCGCGAGCTCCTCGGTGCCGACGACTGAGTGACGGGTACCCGGTGCTGCCGGGCTCACTCCGGTGCCGGGCGGCTGCCCCGGAGGACGGCCTGGGCGCTGGGTGCCGCCGGCCGCCGAGTCAGGCCTCCGGGGCCCCCTCGGCCGGCGTCTCGAACACCACCAGGCACACGGGGGCGCCGTTCGGCGTGGTCGCTCGGTAGGTGACCCTCGAGCCGTCACCGGGGCTGGCGAAGCCGCCCTCGCAGGTCGGGGACTCGAGCTCGGTGTGCTGACTGTCCGTGAGGGTGACCGGGGTGTTCAGGGCGCAGATCACCAGCGTGGAGTAGGTGTAGCCCTCCCGCGTCGCCACGTCGACCTGTGCGACCCCCTTGCCCCAGGCCTCTCAAGCGACCTCGCCCAGGAGGTGCCCGAACCCATCCGGCCCCTGCTGCTCGCGCAGGTAGTCCTCGTAGGCGGTCCCGCCCGCCTGGTAGAGCTCGGCGGGCCACTCCTCCTCGGACGGCGACGACGGCGCCGTCGCCTTCGCCGAGATCGTCGCCTCTGCGGCGCTCTCACCCGACCCCGTCGGGGAGGTGCCGACCAGGGCGGAGGGGGAGGCCGTCGTCGGGGTGGAGGTGGTGGAGCCCCCGGTCTCGGTGCACCCGGTGAGGGCGGCCGTGAGCAGCAGGGGGAGTGCGATGCCGGCCAGGCGGGTGCGGGACATGGGGCCTCCTCGTGGGTGCCGCGCCCAGGTGGCCTGGGCTGAATGTAAACCAGTGCCGGGCGGTGGAGAAGAGCCGTGCCCGAATCGAGATGCGGCTAGCGTGGGTGCATGCGTGAGAGGTAGAGCGAGCGCCGTCGGCGGGGACCCTCGGCGGGCGTCCTGCCCCAGGACTCTCCGACGAACACGCCCAGGGGATGCTCGGTCCCGTCCCAGCTCTCGCGCAGCGACATCGGCGTGGAGGCCTCGAACCGGAGGCAACGGGGTGGTTCTCGCTAGCCTGTCCAGAAGGAGGGGCCCGTCAGTGAACGCGGATTTCGCGCTGGTCAGAGCCGAGATGCCCTTTGCGGCCACTCGGGACGACTGTCTTCTACGTGCTCGCCCGATCACGCGTGGTTCAGCCGGTCAAGCTAGGACGGTTCTGTGTCTGAGATTGCATGTGCATCCGGACAGGTGTATTGTGATTCACAGCTCGCATCCCCCAAGCCCATTCACTCACCGAAGATTGGATTTGGTTGAGAGTATGAAGACGTTCAAAAGAGTGACATTAGCTGGCTTGGTCTGTGCAGGCCTCGTTTTCGGCGGCGCACCCGCAGGTGCCCTCGAGGCTAACGGTATTCCTGCGTCCAGTGTCGTGGTGACAGAGCCTCATCGGGCTCACGGGAAAAGCCCTGCAGTCACCTCAGAGGATGTTCGCCTGGCCCAGCAGTACACCTCTGTCGTTGATGGTGAGACGGTATTCGACTTCGAGGGCGCTGTGGACGAGGGAGTGAATGTGAAGTTTGCTCAGGACTACCACTCTTTCATTGCGGATATCCAGAACACATACGCTGACGCGGAATCTCGCACTTATAATCTGGTATATAGCGGAGGTGCGGCGCGGATCGTGACGCATCAAGACTCAAGTGCGTCAAAAAGTGGCGGTGCTAGGACTACGGATGCGCTCTCATGTGTAGTGTCAGCGACCGGCTTCTCTCTCGCCACTGTCTCCCTTGCGGCCGCCGTTGTCGCTTCTGGTGGCCTCTTCGCCCTTGCGCTGGCCGGATACTCTGTCAGCTTCATTGCCACATTCCGTGACTGTTATGACTATGCCTGATACCAGGAAGCATGGATCCGACCAGGGGCGCGGCGGTGTGGGAGCGGCGCGCGACGGTCGACGAGGCTCCGCTGCGCTCATCGTGACTGTGATGCTCGTGTTCGTCCTGGTCGCGGCCGCTACGCTGGTGGATGGTCTGAGTGGAACCGTAGATGTGGTGCTGATCGTCGCGGCGATTCTAGGCCTGTTGTGGGGCACCTGGCTGCTCCTCGCCTCCAGGGGTCGGGAGCGTTCGTAGCGGCGACGCCCCCGGGGACGCCCAGACGGCGCCCCCGGGGCATCCTGTCAGTGCCTCCGGCGCTGCAGGGGAGGCAGAATGTCCTCGCGGCGCAGGGAGCCCCTCGTGGGTGCCGCGCCCAGGCGGCCTGGGCTGAATGTAGACCAGTGCCGGGCGGCGGAGAAGGGCCGTGGCGGAACGGAGATGCCGATACCGTGAGGCCATGCGTGAGATGCAGAGCGATCGCCGTCCGCTGGGCCCGTCGACGCGTGCCCAGGTGCCGCCGTTCATGGTGATGGACATCCTCGGGAGAGTGGCCGAGCTGCGCGCCGAGGGCCGCGACGTGGTGTCCCTTTGCGCCGGCGAGCCCGGGGCCGGCGCCCCGCCGACCGTCAACGAGGCGGCCGCTGCCGTGCATGCCTCCGGGAGAGCGCTGACGTACACTCCGGCCTCCGGGATCCGGCCGCTGCGCGAGGCGATCGCCGGACACTACGCCCGCTGGTACGGGCTGGACGTGGCCCCCGAGCAGGTCGCCGTCACCACGGGCTCTTCCGGGGCCTTCCTGCTCGGCTTCCTCTGCGCCTTCGAGGCCGGCGACCGGGTGGCCCTGGCCCGCCCCGGCTACCCGGCCTACCGGAACATCCTGACCTCGCTGGGCTGCGAGGTGGTCGAGCTCGACGCCGGCCCGGACGTGCGCCACCAGCCGACCGTGGAGCTGCTCGAGGCCGCCGAGGCCGAGGGCGGACCGCTGGCCGGACTCATCCTGGCCTCTCCGGCCAACCCGACCGGGACCATGGTGAGCGCCGAGGAGCTCGAGGCGCTCGCCGTGTGGTGCCAGGAGCATCAGGTGCGCCTGGTCTCGGATGAGATCTACCACGGCATCGTCTACCGGGGCGCCGCTGCGGCAGGGGTGGCCGAGGCCACCGAGACCACGGAGACGGTGGCCGCGTCCACCGACCCCGCGGACAGGGGCGCCTGCGCCTGGACCTTCAGCCGCACCGCCCTGGTGATCAGCTCCTTCTCCAAGTACTGGGGCATGCCCGGCTGGCGGCTGGGCTGGATGCTGGTTCCGGAGGACCTGCGCGCCGCCGTGGAGGGGCTGGCCGGGTCGGCGGCCCTCTGCCCGCCGGCGGCGGCGCAGGAGGCGGCGGTCGCCGCGTTCGGACAAGCAGCCTATGAGTTCTGCGAGGAGCAGGTGCGCGGGTTCGCCGCCACCCGCGAGGTCCTGCTGGAGCGGGTGCCGGAGCTGGGCTGGGCGGACGTGGCCCCGGCGGACGGCGCCTTCTACCTCTGGGCCCGCCTGCCGCAGTGGGCGCTTGAGAGGTACGGGAACGCCCTCGGCTACTGCACCGCTCTGCTCGAGGAGGCCGGCGTGGCCATCACCCCCGGCGACGACTTCGACGCCGTCCACGGACCGGAGTCTGTGCGTCTGTCCTTCGCGGCCGGAAAGGAGGCCGTGGCCGAGGCGCTGGAGCGGATCGTGGCCTGGCAGGAGCGGGTGCGGCCCGGGCCCGGGCCGGGGGGGCGGCCGTGAGCGGCGCGGACTCCACCCTGGACCGGCTCATCCGGATCCTCGAGGCATTCGACGCCGAGCATCCCAGCCTCACCACGGCCGAGCTCGCGCAGCGGGCGGGACTGCCGACGGCCACGGCCTACCGCTGGGTCGAGCGGCTGAGGGAGTCCGATCTGCTGGAGCGGGACGGCGGCCGCGTCCGGCCCGGCCTGCGCCTGTGGGAGCTGGCGTCCCGGTCCGCGCCGTCCGTCTCCCTGCGTCAGGCGGCCATGCCGTTCCTGGACGACGTCCACGCGGTGCTGCGCCAGCACGTGCAGCTGGCGGTGCTCGACGACGAGGGCGTGCTGGTGCTCGAGCGCCTGTCCGCCCGGGGGGCGGTGGCGAACCAGGCGACGGTGGCGGGCCGTCTGCCGACCTTCACCACCTCACTCGGCCAGGTGTTGCTGGCGTTCTCTGCGCGGCCCCGCGTGGCGGCGTACGTGCGTGCCCACGCCGCGGAACTCGGTGGGCCGGTGCCTCCGACCAAGGGCAGCGCGGCTCCGGCGGTGAACCCCACCGAGGACGAGCTGCGGAGCATCCTGGCCCATGTGCGCAGTCAGGGGCATGCCGCCGTGGTGGGGCGCATCGACGCGGAGGCGCGCGGCATCGCCGTCCCGGTGCGAGACGGCGCCGGGCGGACCGTCGCGGCTCTCGGCGTCGTGGTGCCCAGGCAGATGGCCGCGGATGCGGCCATCGCACCTCTGCTGATGACGGCGGCACGCGGCATCGGCCGCTCCCTGGGCTGAACGGCAGGCGAGGGGCGTGGCGGAGGCGCCCGGTCCGTCGTCGGGAGGGGCCTGAGAGCCCGACGACGGCTCCTCGCCTCCGCGGGGAAGGCCGGGGGAGTGCTGTGGCGGGGCCTGCGCCCCCGCATTCCCACCGGACAGCGTTCCCACCGGGCAGCATTCCCACCGCGCGTCATTCTCACTGAGTGGGAATGCACCTACCGTCGCACTGTGCTCTGGTTCACGCTGGTCCCAGCCTGCGGCCGCATCACCCGGCCCGCCCTGTCCCGTCCCCCAGGAGCCTCCATGACCTCACCGCAGACCACCACCGGCACCCGCGTCGGGATCGTGGGCGCCGGCCCGGCCGGCCTCATGCTCTCCCATCTGCTCGCCCGTGCGGGCGTGGACAACATCGTCCTGGACCGCCGCTCCCATGAGGAGATCGCCCACACCCACCGTGCCGGCATCCTGGAGCAGCCCAGCGTGGACATGCTCACCCAGACCGGCGTGGACGGTCGCATCGGGGAGCTGGGGGACGAGCACGAGGGCATCGACCTGCGTTTCGGCGGCGAGTCCCACCTGCTGCACTTCCCGGAGCTGGTGGGCGCCACCGTCACCCTCTACGCCCAGAACGAGGTGTTCGTGGACCTGGCCGCCGTCCGTGCCCGGGACGGCGGGGACGTGCGCTTCGAGACCGAGGTGACCGAGGTCCTGGACGTGGACTCGGACCGCCCGGGCGTCCGCTTCCGCTCGCTCGCGGACGGCGCCGACCCGGACGAGGTCCACGAGCTGCGCTGCGACCTGCTGATCGGCGCGGACGGCTCCCGCTCCGTGGTCCGCCGTGCCCTGGCCGACGGCGGCTCCCAGGACCTGTCCCACGAGTACCCGTTCGCCTGGTTCGGCATCCTCGCGGAGGCACCGAAGTCCTCCCCGGAGCTGATCTACGCCCGCCACGAGCGCGGCTTCGCCCTGATCTCCCAGCGCTCGGAGACCGTGCAGCGCATGTACTTCCAGTGCGATCCGGGCGAGAAGCCGGAGGACTGGTCCGACGACCGCATCTGGTCCGAGCTGCAGGCTCGCGTGTCCGGCCCGGACGGCTTCGAGCTGAAGACCGGGCCCATCTTCGACCGCACCGTGCTGCCGTTCCGCTCCTTCGTCCGTCAGCCCATGAGCCGCGGCAGCGTCTTCCTGGCCGGCGACGCCGCCCACACCGTCCCGCCGACCGGCGCGAAGGGCCTGAACCTCGCCTTCGCCGACGTCCGCGTGCTCGCCGACGCGATCCTCGCCTGGGCGGACACCGGCACCCGCGAGAAGCTCGACGGCTACCAGGACACCGCGCTGCGCCGGGTGTGGAAGGCCCAGAACTTCTCCTTCTGGATGACCTCCATGCTCCACACCCGGGCGGATGCCACCGCGTTCGAGAACCGCCGCATCCTCGGCGAGCTCGAGTCCGTCACCGGCTCCCGGTTCGGCATGCAGCACCTGGCCGAGCAGTACACCGGCTGGCCGAACTCCTGACCGCCGTCCGCCGGTTTCCCGGCGTCCGACGACGGCCCCGCCCGCCGGCCCGCCGGGCGCCGGCCCTCCGCGGCCCGGCCGCCCCAGAACCCGACGACCCCACCGACCCTCCGAGAGGAGCCACCCATGAGCAGCACCGCCCCCGCCCCGGACGAGGAGGCGTTCGAGGACGCGCACGTCCTCGACCCCGCGGCCACGCAGGACTCGCAGGAGCAGATCAGCTCCGAGATCTCCGCGATCCACGCCGAGGCCTCCGGCGAGACCCAGCCGCGGCTGGACTTCCCCCCGTACCGCTCCTCGCTGCTGCGCCACCCCACCAAGTCGATGGTCCATGCGGACCCGGAGACCATCGAGCTGTGGTCCCCGGCGTTCGGCGACCGTGACGTGCATCCGCTCGAGTCGGACCTGACCATCCAGCGCGGCGGTGAGCCGATCGGCGAGCGCATCAAGGTCCGTGGCCGCGTCCTGGACGGGGACGGCCGCCCCGTCCGCGGACAGCTCGTGGAGATCTGGCAGGCCAACGCGGCCGGCCGCTACGTGCACAAGCGGGACCAGCACCCGGCCCCGCTGGACCCGAACTTCACCGGCATCGGCCGCACCCTCACGGACGAGCAGGGCCGCTACGAGTTCACCACCATCAAGCCGGCCCCCTATCCGTGGAAGAACCACCACAACGCGTGGCGTCCGGCGCACATCCACTTCTCCCTGTTCGGCACGGACTTCACGCAGCGGATGATCACCCAGATGTACTTCCCGGGGGACCCGCTGTTCAGCCTGGACCCGATCTACCAGGGCATCACGGACCAGAAGGCCCGAGACCGCCTGGTGGCGACCTACGACCACTCGGTCACCAGTCACGAGTGGAACACCGGCTACTACTGGGACATCGTCCTGTCCGGAAGCCAGCGGACGTGGATGGAAGACGAGGAGGGCGAGCACTGATGCGCATCGACGAGAACACCGAACGCGGCGAGGACGGCCGCCTGGTCCCCACCCCGGGCCAGACCATCGGCCCGTTCTTCGGGTACGCCACCCCCTATGAGAACGTGCACCTGCCGTGGTGGGACGGGCAGAACCTGGTCCCGCCGGCACACCCGGACGCCGTCCGCCTGTACGGCACCGTGTACGACGGCGAGGGCACCCCCATCCCGGACGCCATGCTGGAGATCTGGCAGCCGGACGCGCAGGGGAGGATCTCCCGGAAGGACTGCTCCCTGGTGCGGGACGGCTTCACGTTCACCGGCTGGGGGCGGTCCGTCACGGACAACGTGGGCCGCTTCACCTTCTCCACCGTGGAGCCCGGCGCCACCGACGCAGGACGCGCCCGGTTCATCCATCTGGTGGTGTTCGCCCGCGGGCTGCTGAACAAGCTGCACACCCGCGTGTACATTCCTGAGGACACGGAGGCGCTGGCCGCGGACCCGTTCCTGTCCGGCCTGGACCCGGAGCGCCGGAACACGCTGATCGCGCATCGGGACGAGGACGGCTCGCTGCGCTTCGACGTGTGGATCCAGGGTGCGGGGGAGAACGCGGACAAGGAGACCGTGTTCCTGCAGTTCCCCGGCATCGAGTACCCCGTCCACGACTGACGCCCGGAAGGCCCCGACCGCCGATGACCGACCACCCGTCCTCCTCCTCCTCCTCCTCCTCCGTGCCGCCGCGCCCGGCCGCGGACCACGGCCTGCTCGACCCCGCCCTGCCCGCCTCGGCGGTGACGGCGCAGACCTCGGATGCGGCCATCGTCGCCGGCCTGCTGGAGGTGGAGGCGGCCTGGACGCAGACGCTCGCGGAGGCGGGGGTGGTCTCGGCGGACGAGGCCCGGGCCGTGCGGGCGGCGGCGGATCGGCTGGCCGGGTCCGTGGACCTGGACGAGCTGGCCCGCGCCGCCACGGCCGGCGGCAATGCCCTGATCCCGCTGCTGAAGCGGCTGCGGGCGGAGCTGCCGGCCGGGTTCACGGCGGTGCATGTGGGCGCGACCAGCCAGGACATCGTGGACACCATGCTCATGCGCATGGCCGTCCAGGCGACCGGGACGGTGGTGGCGGACCTGAGGGCCGCGGCCACGGCGCTGGCTACGCTGGCCGTGGAGCACCGCTCCACCCCGATGGTCGCCCGCTCCCTGGCCCAGCACTCCCTGCCGATCACCTTCGGGCTGCGCGCGGCGAACTGGCTGGACGGCCTCGCCCAGGCCGCTGACCGCCTGGCCGCCGCCGCGGCCGCCCTGCCGATCCAGTGGGGCGGCGCCGCCGGCACGCTGGCCGCCCTGGACGGCGCGCTCGCCTCCGCCCGCGCGGACGGCCGGCTTCCCGACGACGGCTCCGGCCCCGACGCCTTCGCCCTCACCTCCGCCCTGGCCTCCCGGCTGGGCCTGCAGGATCCGCCCGGCCCGTGGGACACCACCCGCCTGCCGGTCACGCAGGTGGCTGCGGCCCTGGCCGACGCGGTGGCGGCCTGCGGGCGGATCGCCAACGACGTGCTGCTCTCCTCCCGCGTGGAGATCGGTGAGCTGGCCGAACCCACTGCCCCCGGGCGTGGCGGCTCCTCCGCCATGCCGCACAAGCAGAACCCGGTGCTCTCCGTGCTGGTGCACTCCCTTGCGCTGTCCGCGCCCGGGACGCTCGCGCAGGTGTACACCGCCGCCGGGGCGGCGAACGAGGACCGCCCGGACGGCGCCTGGCACGCCGAATGGCCGGCCCTGCGCCGCCTGCTGCGGGACGCCGGTGCCGCCGCGGCCCTGACCCGTGAGGTGGCCGAGGGCCTGCGGGTGCGCCCGGAGAGGATGCGCGCCAACCTGGACCGCACCGGTCCGGTGCTGGTGTCCGAGCGCCTGATGTCCGCGCTGGCCCCGCGGATCGACGAGGAACGCGGTGAGCCCGGGGCGGGCCGTGCGGCGATCCAGGCCGCCGTGGACGCCCATCTGGCCGGCACCGGAGACTTCCGCGCCGCCCTGCGACAGGCCGCCCCCGCCGCCGTGTCCGATGCCGAGCTGGACCGGCTCTGCGACCCCGGCGGCTACGTGGGTCTGGCCGAGCAGGTGGTGGACCGGATCCTCGCCGCCCACGGCCTGGACGGCGCCGCCGAGAAGACCGACGACTGAGACACGACAGGAAAGAGGCGACACACCCATGAGCCTGCCGACCGTGACCACCACGCTGCTGAAGGAGGCCGAGGCCCCCGCCCGGGTGCTGTGCGTCGGCGCCGGACTCGGCACCGGCGTCCAGGCCCTCTGGGCCGAGTGCGCCGCCCTGATGCCGGCGGACACCCTCGTGATCGGCTGGGACCTGCCCGGCCACGGCGCTTCCCGGCCCCACGACGAGGCGACGACCGTGGCGGACCTGGCGGACGCCGTCGTGAAGGGTCTGGACGAGCTGGCCGACGCCGGCCAGATCCCGTCCGACGTCGCCGTCCACTATGCCGGCGTGTCCCTCAGCGGCGCGGTGGCGCTGCAGCTGGCGCTGGAGCATGCGGACCGGCTGGCCTCGTCCGCCGTGATCTGCTCGGCCGCGAAGATCGGCGAGCCCCAGGCCTGGCGCGAGCGCGCCGAGCTGGTGGAGAAGGCCGGGACGCCCACCATGGTGGTCGGCTCTGCGCAGCGGTGGTTCGCCGAGGGGTTCATCGAGCGGCATCCGGAGCGCACCACCGGGCTGCTGCACACGCTGCAGGACGCCGACCGGCACTCCTACGCGCGGCTGTGCGAGGCGCTGGCGGTGTTCGACGTCAGGGACCGGCTGGGCGAGCTGACGCTGCCGGTGCTGACGATCCACGGCGAGCAGGACGCGGTGACGCCTCCGGCGGCGGGGGAGGAGATCGCCGTCGGCGCCCCTGCGGGTGTGGTGCGCACCCGTGCGCTGGCCGAGGTGGCGCACCAGGCTCCGCTGGAGGCACCGGAGCAGGTGGCCTCCGCCCTGGTCGAGGCGATGGACGCGGCCGAGCAGGCCATGCCGAAGGAGGAGAAGTGAAGGGCGAGCAGCCGATCGGACATGACATGGACCGGACCTCCCAGGAGGTCTACGACGCCGGCATGGCCGTGCGCCGTCAGGTCCTCGGGGACGCGCACGTGGATCGCGCCGAGGCGAAGAAGGACGCCACCACCGAGGATTTCCAGAACCTCATCACCCGCTACGCCTGGGGCACCGTGTGGACCCGTCCGGGGCTGGACCGGAGGACGCGCTCGGCTGTGACGATCACCGCGATGGTCGCCGGCGGCTACTGGGACGAGTGCGCCATGCACCTGCGCGCCGCCCTGCGCAACGGCCTGACGCGGGAGGAGATCCAGGAGATCCTCCTGCAGTGCTCGATCTACTGCTCGGTGCCGGCGGCGAACATCGCGTTCACGCTGGCGCAGAAGGTCTTCGCGGAGGTGGACGCGGACCTGGAGGCCGGCAAGCCGCTGTGAGGCGGGTCGGGCGCGGGGGTGGGGTGTGCCGGCCTCCCGCGGCGAGCCAGAGGCTTCGGCTGCTTGAACGCGCCGTGAACCGTGCGATTCTTCTGGCTCGGCTCGCCGTCCGGGCGCGGGGTGCGCGTGGCGTGGTGATCGCGAGAGCATGGAGCTGCACCGGGATCGACCCCGTGCCTGCACCACCTGCAGCCCCGCCCCCGAAGGAGCACCCATGGCATCGCGCGAGCGCATCGGACTGATCGGAGCCGGCCCGTCCGGCATGGCCCTGCTGCGGGCGTTCTCACTGGCTGAGAAGGCCGGCGCACAGGTCCCCGAGGTGGTCGCGTTCGAGCGCCAGGACGACTGGGGCGGCCAGTGGAACCTGGACTGGCGCACCGGCGCGGACAAGTACGGCGAGCCGGTGCACTCCTCCATGTACCGGGACCTGTGGATCAACGGGCCGAAGGAGTGCATGGAGTACCCGGACTACCCCTTCGACCGGCACTTCGGCCGTGCTGTGCCGTCCTACCTGCCGCGCGAGGTCATGTCCGAGTACATCCGCGCCCGGATGCAGGACGTGGACGTCCGCGGGCAGATCCGCTTCTCCACCGCCGTCCGCTGGGTCCAGAAGCACGACGACGGCCGCTTCCGTCTGACTGCACAGCACCTTGTCAGCGGGGAGAGCGTGGTCGAGGAGTTCGACCGGATCGTGGTGGCCTCGGGCCACTTCCACACGCCGCAGGTGCCGTCGTGGCCGGGCATCGAGTCCTTCCGCGGGCAGGTGCAGCACGCCGGTGACTACCGGTCGGCCGAGGGCTATGTGGGCAAGCGGGTGCTCGTGATCGGGTCCAGCTACTCGGGCCAGGACCTGGCGCTGCAGCTGCACCGTGCCGGCGCGAAGCACGTGACCACCGCCTACCGGAAGCAGCCGCAGGACATCGCCTGGCCGCAGGGGATGGACGAGCAGCCGGAGGTGCAGCGCTTCGACGGGAACACGGTGACCTTCGCCGGCGGCGCGCAGGCCGAGTACGACATGGTGCTGCTGTGCACGGGCTACCTGCACCACTACCCGTTCCTGCCGCAGGAGCTGGCGCTGGGCGGGCCGAACCTGCTGTGCCCGATCGGGCTGTGGAAGGGCGTCGTCTGGCATGACGACCCGGACGTGCTCTACGTCGGCGCCTCGCAGCAGCTGTTCACCCTGACCCTGCTGGAGGCGCAGGCCTACTTCGCCCGGGACGTGCTGCTGGGGCGCGTGGAGGTGCCCGAGGCCGAGGAGCGGAAGGCGGACATGGACGCCTGGTTCGAGCGGATGACGCAGATCGACGGCCCGCCGGCCGCGCTGGCCTACCAGGGCGCCTACATCCAGGACCTGTCCGCCCACACCGACTGCCCGGAGGTGGACGTGGAGGCCGTGGCCGAGACGTTCCTGCAGATGCGGGATGCCCGCATCGAGGACGTGCGGACCTTCCGCGACCGTCAGCACCGCTCGACGGTGACCGGCACGATGGCCGTGCCGCACCACACCCCGTGGGTGCAGGAGTTCGACGACTCCGCGGAGAACTTCCTGCGCTGACCTGGGACTCCGACCCCGTCCACTTTCGTTCGTGAAAACGTCGGGTCCCAGAGCGCTTTCGTTCAGAAAATCGTCGCGTTCCAGTGCGTTTTCGTTCGTGAAAACGGCGCGTCCGCGTGCACTGTCGTTCGGGAGAACGTCGATTCCGCGGCCGCCGGGCCGGGTGCGACGGGCGCATTCCCAGAGTCTGAGCCTGGCCCGCGGGCAGGGTCGTGGACATTGAATCTGCCTCTGCGGATGATTTTGCTATGGTCTTGGGGACCCCACCTCTCGGCCCTTTTCTGGCGCGCCCGGAGGCAGCGTCGAGCGTCTCTGAGTCTTCATGGGGGACTCCGCTCCGCATCGGGGTCCGATGGAACCGCGCGGCCCCGGCCGTGCAGAGAGGTGTGCATGAACAACACGCAGCGGATCGCAGTCATCGGCGCGGGCCCGTCCGGGATCGCCGCCCTCCGTGCCTTCGAATCGGCCGAGCAGGCCGGTGCGGAGGTCCCGGACATCGTCGCCTTCGAGAAGCAGTCGGACTGGGGCGGCCAGTGGAACTTCACCTGGCGTACCGGCATGGACACGACCGGAGAGCCGGTGCACTCCTCCATGTACCGCAACCTGTGGTCCAACGGGCCCAAGGAGGTCCTCGAGTTCGCCGAGTACACCTTCGACGAGCACTTCGGCCGTCCGATCTCCTCCTACCCTCCCCGGGAGGTCCTGTGGGACTACATCGACGGGCGCATGCGCGGGTCCGAGGCCAAGTCCAAGGTGCGCTTCAACACGGTGGTCCGCTGGGTCCAGCACCGCCCGGAGGCCGACGACTTCGTGGTCTCGTCGGAGGACCTGCTGACGGGTCAGACCCGTTCCGAGCGGTTCTCCCACGTGGTGGTGGCCACCGGCCACTTCTCCTTCCCCAACGTGCCCGCCTTCGAGGGCATCGAGACCTTCCCCGGCCAGGTCATGCACGCCCACGACTTCCGGGGTGCGGAGGCGCTCGCCGGCAAGCGGGTGCTGCTCGTCGGGTCCTCCTACTCCGCCGAGGACATCGGTTCGCAGATCTACAAGATGGGGGCAGAGCAGGTCACCATCTCCTATCGCTCCGCGAAGCTGGGCTACGACTGGCCCGAAGGCATCGAGGAGGTGCCGCTGTTGAACCGGGTGGACGGCAGCACCGTGCACTTCGCCGACGGGCAGCGCCGCGACGTGGACATGATCATCCTCTGCACCGGCTACCGCCACCACTACCCGTTCATGCCGGGCGAGCTCTCGCTCTCCGGCCCGAACACCGTGTACCCGGAGGGCCTCTACCGGGGTGTGGTGTGGCACGAGAACCCGAAGGTCCACTATCTGGGGGCGCAGGACCAGTGGCTGACGTACAACATGTTCGATGCCCAGGCCTGGTACTCCCGCGACCTCATCCTCGGCCGCGCCGAGCTGCCGTCCGCTGACGAGCGCGCGGCACACATGGCGGACTGGACGGCCCGCTTCGAGGCGATCCCGGGTGAGATCGAGGAGGCCCGCTTCCAGTGCGACTACGTGGAGGACCTCATCGAGCAGACGGACTACCCGATGTTCGACCTGGACGCGGTCTTCGAGATCCTCGCGAGCTGGAAGAAGGCGAAGAAGGCCGGGATCATGACCTACCGCGACCACTCCTACCGCTCCGTCATGACCGGCACCATGGCCGCGCAGCATCACACGCCGTGGCTGGAGGAGCTGGACGACTCCCTGTTCCGCTACCTCATGGACCCGGAGGTCGTGGCCGCTGAGCGCGCCGACGCCGGCCAGGGTTCCGGTCTCATGCGCTGACGCCGGCCCCGCCCCGCCGGCCGCCTCAGCGGGCCAGGGCCGCCTCGGCCTCCCGCGCCGCCTCCTGCAACACGGGGACGGCGCGGGAGACGGCCCCCTCCAACTCGTCTGCGGAGAACTCCGCCCCCAGTTGCCCCGGCGCCGTGGACAGTGCCGTGTTCAGGGCGACCGTCACGCGGCCGCCGCCGTCCCGCACCGGAACGGCCACGGAGGCCAGGTTCCGGTCCAGCTCGCCGGCCACCACCGCGTACCCCTGCTCCCGCACCCGGCCGACCTCGGCCAGCAGCTCCTGCACGCCGGTCCGCGTCAGCTCGGTGGTGGGGGTCCGCGGGGAGCCCTCGAGCACCCGTCGTACGGCGGCGTCCTCGAGGCCGGCCAGCAGCACCCGCCCCATGGAGGTGTTGAAGGCCGGCAGTCTCGTGCCCACGTCCAGGTTCACGCGGAGGATCCGCTCGGTGTGCACCCGTGCGATGTACATCAGGTGGGCTCCGTCCAGGATCCCGGCCGAGCAGGACTGCTGCAGCCGCTGTGAGGCCCGCGTCAGCACGGGGCGCAGCACCTCGGACCTGCTCCGGCCGGTCCAGTAGCCGCGTCCCAGCTCCAGCACCTTCGGCGTCAGCTCGAACGTGCGTCCCACCTGCACGGCGTAGCCCAGGTGCACCAGCGTCAGCAGCATCCGCCGCGCCGAGGCCCGTGAGATCCCCGTCGCCTCGGCGGCGTCCGTGAGCGTCAGGGCCGGACGTTCCGGCGTGAATGCGCGCAGCACTCCCAGACCCGTCGCCAGGGCCTGGACGAACTCGTTCCGGTGCGGGTGCCCCGAGGCCTCGCGGGCCGGGTCGGTCGTCGTCTCCATGGCGTCACCGTAGCCGATCTGTGCGCACTGCAAACTCATGTTTGCGATTCACGGGGCGAGGCATACGGTGTGATCTGCGCGACATCCGCCCGGGGCGTCGCTCAGACCCTGTGAAGGAGGCGGAGATGCCGTCAACATCAGTGACCTCGCCCCAGGACGAGGCGCGTTCGACACCCCTCGCAGAAGGTGCCGACGGCGGCGGCCGTCTGATCCTCCGCGGCCGGGGCTGGGTGGCCCCGCTCTGCTGGATCGCCGTGCTGCTGGACGGCTTCGACGCCGTGGTGCTCGGCGCCGCCATGCCGAAGCTCACGGACGACCCGACGATGAACGTCACCAACGCCAACGGCACCTGGCTGCTGACCTCCTCGCTGATCGGCATGACCATCGGCGCGCTCGCCATGGGCTGGCTGACCGACCGGCTCGGACGCCGCCGCCTGCTGATGGCCGCCGTGCTGACCTTCTCCGTGCTGACCTTCGTCACCGGCTTCGCCACCGAGGCCTGGCAGATCGGCGTCCTGCGCTTCTTCGCCGGCCTCGGCCTCGGCGGGTGCCTGCCCACGGCCATCTCGATGGTCACCGAGTTCGCCCGCCGGGGGCGCAGCGCCAACGCCACCACCATGGTGATGACCGGCTACCACGTGGGCGCCGTGGTCACCTCGCTGCTGGCGATCTGGGCTGCGACCCAGACCACGGACGGCTGGCGCATCCTCTTCTGGCTCGGCGGCGCCCCGGCAGTGGTGCTGCTGCCGCTGATGCTGCGCTACCTCCCGGAGTCCCCGGCCTACCTGAACGCCGTCGGGCGCCCGGAGGATGCCCGCGTGCTGGCCGCGCACTACGGCCTGGACGCCCATGAGGCGGAGGCCCAGCAGCGCCCGTACGGGGACGCGCACCCGGAGCAGGCTCCGGGCCAGGAGCGCTCCGGTGCGGCCCTGCTGCTGACCGGCGTGTACCGCCGCAACACCGTGCTGGTGTGGATCGCGTCCTTCATGGGTCTGATGCTCGTGTACGGCCTGAACTCCTGGCTGCCGCAGATCATGCGGGCAGCGGACTACGACCTCGGCAACGCCCTCGGCTTCCTGCTCGTGCTCAACGCCGGCGCGGTGGCGGGCCTGGTCGTCTCCGGCCGGGTGGGCGACCGCATCACGCCGCGCAATGCCGCGATCATCTGGTTCCTCGGCTCGGCCCTGCTGCTGTGCGCCCTGGTGGTGAAGCTGCCGCTGGTGGGCATCTACGCGGTGGTCTTCGTGACCGGCATGTTCGTGTTCTCCGCCCAGAACCTGGTCTACGCGTTCTGCGCCTCGAACTATCCGCCGCAGGTCCGCGGCACCGCGTTGGGCATGTCCGCCGGCGTGGGCCGGGTCGGCGCGATCTCCGGCCCGCTGATGGGCGGTGCGCTGCTGACCGCCGGGATCGCCTATCCGTGGGGCTTCTTCGCGTTCGCGGCCGCGGGTCTGCTCGGCGGCATCGCGGCCACCGGCTTCACCACCGTGCGCCGCGCCTGACGGTCGTCCCGTGACGGACACGCAAGGGCCTTCGGCCCCCGTCGTTCGCTCTGCAAACGTCTGTTTGCCTTCCGCCCGCATCCGCCTACCGTGAGAGGGAACGACGACGGCCGAGCCCGTCGTCGGGACACCTCACCTGCACCGCCGGCCGCCGCCGGCGAGAGACGAAGGAATCCCCATGACCCGCTTCGTGGACACGGCCGCCCAGGCCGTCTCCGAGATCACCGACGGCGCGACTGTGCTGATCGGCGGCTTCGGCAATGCCGGCCAGCCGATGGAGCTGATCGACGCGCTGATGGACTCCGGCGCCACGGACCTCACCGTGGTCAACAACAACGCCGGCCAGGCCGACGCGGGCCTCGCGCTGCTGATCAAGGAGCGACGCGTGGCCAAGATCATCTGCTCGTTCCCTCGCCAGTCCGACTCGTGGCACTTCGACGAGGCCTACCGGGCCGGCGAGATCGAGCTGGAGCTCGTCCCGCAGGGCAACCTCGCCGAGCGCCTCCGCGCCGCCGGTGCGGGGATCGGCGGGTTCTTCACACCCACCGGGTACGGCACCGCGCTGGCCGAGGGCAAGGAGGTCCGCGAGATCGACGGGAAGCACTACGTGCTCGAGTCGCCCATCCACGGGGACGTCGCCCTGATCAAGGCCTACGCCGCGGACCCGTGGGGCAACCTCGTCTACCGCAAGACCGCCCGCAACTTCGGCCCCGTCATGGCCGCCGCCGCACGGCACACGATCGTGCAGGTCGACGAGGTCCTCGAGACCCCGCTCGACCCCGAGGTCGTGGTCACCCCCGGCATCTACACCGACGTCGTCGTGACGGTGCCCACGGTCTCCGGTGAGATGCAGCGGCGGGCGAGCGCCGTCGTCGGGAAGAACTGAGAGGACGAGGAAGCAATGGGCGAGTTCATCCAGACCGACACCCCGCTGGACCAGCAGCAGCTGGCGAAGACCATCGCGGACGACATCGCGCCGGGCTCCTACGTGAACCTCGGCATCGGGCAGCCGACCACCGTCTCCGACTACCTGGAGGAGGACAAGCACGTCACCCTCCACACGGAGAACGGCATGCTCGGCTTCGGCCCGCAGGCCCACGGCGAGGACGTGGATCCGGACCTCATCAACGCCGGCAAGATCCCCGTCACCGAGCTTCCCGGCGCCGCGTACTTCCACCACGCCGACTCCTTCGCCATGATGCGCGGCGGCCACCTGGACGTCTGCGTGCTCGGCGCCTACCAGGTGTCCGCGACCGGCGACCTCGCCAACTGGTCCACCGGCAAGCCCGGGGCGATCCCGGCCGTCGGCGGGGCCATGGACCTGGCGATCGGCGCGAAGGACACCTACGTGATGATGGACCTGTTCACCAAGAAGGGGCAGGCCAAGCTGCTGCCCGAGTGCACCTTCCCGCTCACCGGCGTCGGCTGTGTGTCCCGCATCTACGCGGACCGCGGCGTGTTCCTGCTGGACGAGACCGGCGTGGTGAAGGTGCGGCAGCTGCACGGCATCACCTGGGAGGAGCTCGAGCAGGCCCACCCGGGCGTGCGGTTCGAGCGGGTCTGAGGCGGCTGGCGCGGCGCCGCCCCTGCTCCGAGCCAGACCGCCCCTGCTCCGAACCAGAAGAAACGGCCCCTGCTCCGAGCCAGAAGAAACGGCCCCTTCCCGGACCTGGGAAGGGGCCGTTTCTTCTGGCTCGGCGTCAGCCCCGGCGCCCTGTCAGCCCCGGCGCAGCACCTCGTCCGCACCGAGCACCCCGTCCAGCAGCTCCGGGTCGATCGGCTGGCCGACGCGGATCACGGACAGGTGGCCGCTGGACTCCATCACCACGCACGCGACCTGGTCCATGGAGCTCACCCCGGCCCGCCGGAGGGCGGAGCGCAGCTCGGAGCGGTTGACGTGTGCCCTGCGGCGGGCGGGCTCGAGCACGCGGCCGTGCGCCACGATCACCCTCGCCCGTCCAGCGATGGCCCGCCGCCCACGGGCGGTGGCGGCGAGCGCCCCGAAGACCACCTCCAGCAGCACCAGCGTCAGCAGGCCGATCAGTCCGGTGGCGAGCGTCGGCGGGTGGCCGAGGATCACGCGCCCGGCCACGGCGCCGAACATGATCACCACGATCGTGTCGAATGCGGACAGGCCGGTGAGCAGACGCGCGCCGAACACGCGCAGCAGGAGCAGGAACGCCAGGTAGACGATCACGGCGGTCGCCACCACGATCGGGATCCGCCACGGCTCTATCCCCAGCGACTCGGTCAGTGCGGGACCCCATCCCTGCGGCGGTGTCATCGGTGCTCCTCGGCTCGGTTCGGGGCGGGCCGGCGGCCCGCGGTGGGTGGGGGAGGGCTTCACGACGACGGCCGCTCACCCCGGCCCGTCCACGCTACTGCGCCGGTGGTCGGGTGCTGCGTGGTTGTCGCCCGCGGCCGTGCGGCTCCCCAGACGCCTCCAGGCGCTTTCGTTCGGGAAAACGTCGAGTCCGGAGGTGCTTTCGTGCGGGAGAACGTCGGGTTCCGGTGCGTCGTCGTGTAGGAAACGGTCTGGTCAGAGCCTATATTGCGAACGCTACGCAATAGCGTTTACAGTTGAGAGCCATGACCAAGTCTTCGCACCTTCACGCCCTGTCCTCCGCGGTGGTCGCCCCCACGCACCGCCTGAAGTCCTTCTCCGCATTCGCCGCCGCCATGGCCGCGGCCGCCCTCGCGCTGTCCGCCTGCGCTGGCGGTGACGACGCCTCTGACGCCGACGCGACCGCCTCGGCCTCCCAGTCTGCGTCGCAGGGCGCCGAGGCCTCGGGCTCGAAGGGCGCCGAGGAGTCGAAGGACGGCGAGGGGGCGGGCGACGACGTCGCCGCCGCATCCTCTGTGGATGAGGCGGACTGGGTGGACCCGACCGCGGCCAAGGAGGTTGCGACCGTGAAGCCGCGCATCCTCCTGTCCGACGACGAGGGCCTGACCCTCCTGGACGCCGAGACCGGCGACGTGCTCAAGGAGCAGGCACTGGCCGGCTTCAAGCGGCTGTCCAATGCCGGCAACGGCAAGGACGTCATGGTGATCACGGAGAAGGGCTGGGAGGTCTTCTCCACCGGCATCAAGAAGCAGGCGCACGGGGATCACTTCCACAACTACGAGTCCGAGCCCGGCATGACCGGCGTCGTGTTCCCCGGCGACCATGCCGGCCACGTTGTGACGCACAACGGCAAGACCAACCTCTTCGCCGACGGCACCGGCTCCATCAACACCTTCATCTCGGACGACTTGGACAAGGCCACCCCGGACCTGACCCCGGTCACCGAGGACATGACGACGGATGCGGCACACCACGGCGTGGCCCTGGAGCTGGCCGACGGCAGCGTCCTGACCACGGAGGGCAATGAGGACGAGCGCCACACCGTGAAGGTCGTGGACCGCGAGGGCAAGGAGATCGCCAAGACCGAGGACTGCCCGGGCGTCCACGGCGAGGCTGCCGCCCAGCAGCAGGACGGCAAGGACGTGGTGGTGCTCGGCTGTGAGAACGGCCCGATCGTCTACCGCGACGGCGAGTTCCACAAGATCGACCCGGGCCTGGAGTTCCAGCGCTCCGGCAACCTGGCCGGATCTGACGACTCCTCGATCGTGCTGGGCGACTACAAGGTGGAGAAGGAGCCGAAGGAAGCCGTCGAGCGGACCACCAAGGTCGCGCTCATCGACTCGGTCAACGACTCCATGAAGGTCGTGGACCTGGGGTCCTCCTACTGGTTCCGATCCCTGGCCCGCGGCCCGGAGGGCGAGGGCGTCGTCCTGACCTACGACGGCAAGCTCAACGTGATCGACGAGGAGTCCGGCGAGGTCGTCAAGAGGATCGACGCCATCGGCGAGTGGGAGGAGAAGGACGATTGGCAGGAGCCGGGCCCGATCCTCAAGGCCGCCGGTGACTTCGCCTACGTGACCGACGCGGAGAACAACAAGCTCGTGGTGATCGACCTGGTGAAGGGCGAGAAGGTCGACGAGTTCGAGCTCGACGGCCCGGTGACCGAGATGGCCGTCGTGACCGGTGCCCCCGAGGCCCCGGCCTCCTCCGAGGGCGACGATCACGGCCACGACCACGGCGAGGATAGCCACGACCACGGTGACCACGAGGGGCATGACCACGGCGGCCATGAGGGCCATGACCACGGCGAGGACGGCCACGAGCACGGTGACCATGACGGCCATGACCACGGCGATGACGAGGGCCATGACCACGGTCACTCGGACCACGATCACGACCATGACCACGACTCCGAGGAGGACCACGGTCACGATCACTGATCGAGTCTGAACACGTTCCGGCGGCGGTGCGCACGCTGCTCCGCCGCCGGTGACCAGACTCCCTCTGGCGGGCCGTTGTGGGGATGGGCTGCCCGGGGGATTCCAGGCGGATGTCGTGGGGACGTCCGCTGGAGCCGCAGAGAGCGCCGGGGCCGTGTCGTGGGGACGCGGCCCCGGCGTGACTGTGTCTGGGCCCGCGCCTGCGCCGCCGAGGAGCATCCCCGGATCTCCATGTGGCTCGCGCTCCCTCGCCCCGTCTCCCCGATGCCTCTATGCCGATCCGACGCAGCCTTCGTTCCGATCCGGAGCACGTCTGGCATGCTCCCGATCGGATCGAGCGTTCCGGAGCCTCCGCCATTGAGCCCTCGTTCCGATTCGGAGCACCTCTCGCATGCTCCGAATCGGAACGAAGCGCACCGACGGCAAGGACAGTGCAGGGCTGCGCTCCGCCGGGTGGCGACCCACCACCGGCCGCGCTCAGCCGCCGCCTGCAACCGGACCCTCCCAGCGCACCTCGCCGTCCACGACCTGGTCGGTCGGCCGCATCCCGCAGCGTCGCGCCACGGCGTTCGACGCGGCGTGGTCCGGATGGATGTGCGCGATCACCCCTCGCACGCCCAGGCCGGCGAGGCGTGCCAGGAGGAGGCGAGTAGCCGTCGTCGCGAAGCCACGGCCCTGCCAGGGGGCGCCGACCACCCAGGCGACCTCCGCGGGCCCGCCGTCCTGGGGGACCGTGGCCTGGACATAGCCGACCGCCTTGCCGGTGGAGTCGAGGACGATGAGGTCGTTGATCCAGCGTTCCGAGCGGTCCGGGGACCAGCCGCGCGCCTGGAAGCCGTACTGTTCGGCGAGGGCCTCCGCCGTGGGCGGTTCGCCGCCGGTGAAGGTGTAGAGCCCTGGGTCGGCGAGGACGTGGGCCATCTCGTCGGCGTCGTCCACGCGGAGGGGGCGGAGGCTGATCGGGGTGGTCACGGGGCCGAGCCTACGGGCGTGGACAACTCCTCCTCCACCCCTTTCTCGCGGTGTTCCTTCGGCTGCGGTCGCTCGGCCGGCGCCTGCTTCTTCGCCGCCCACTCGGCCTTCTGTCGCTGGGACTTTCGGTGGTTCCTGACCGCGATCACGCCGATCACCAGGCCGATCAGGATCGGCTTCCACACCTGGTCGTACTCGAGGATCGTCATCAGCCAGCCGGGCAGCGGCGGGAGCTCGATGTTCCACTCGGGAAGGTGCGGCACCGGCAGGTGGATCTGCGGGAACACCGGCACGGGCAGGTGGATCTGGGGCATGCGGAACTCGGGCAGGTCCAGCTCGATGTCCGGCAGCAGCCGCGCCAGCAGCGGGAACACCACGAGGAAGACGATCGCCAGGCCGGCCTTCCCGAGTCCGCCCATCAGCGGGTACAGGATCCGTTTCACGCTGCTGGCCTCCATGGCGGCCTGCCGCTTCGCGCCGCGCGAGCCGGCGGGCGGGTCGAACTCGACCACGGAGGAGTCCTCGCGCAGCTGCACGGAGAGGATGTCGCCCAGCATGCTCGATTGGATCTTCAGTCTCCGAGCGCTCGATCCGGCGCTGGATCCGAACTCCGACCATCCGTCCTCGTCCGTGCGCGGATTCTTCAGTCGAATCTCGTCCACGCCGGTGCGCGGGTAGCGGCCGGTGACCTCGCCGTCGATCCGCACCTGCAGCCGCAGCGGCGGGTTCTTCATCCGCGCCCGCACGCGCCGGGCGTAGGAGGCGTCCAGAGGTGCGCGCTCGCCGTGGATCTTCCGTGTCCCGCTTCCCGACGACGGCGCGCTCGCCTCGTCGTGGCGGCCCGCCTCGAGCGTGCCCTCACCGTGGGAGGGGGCTGCGGACTGTCTGGGTGCGTCCTGGCCGGACGCGTCCGGCTGGGAGTCCTGGGACCGGGCGTCCTGCCCGGCGGACGTCGGGCGCGGCCAGTCCGGGTCCTCGGCGAGGAACTCGGCGTCGAAGCCCTGGCGCAGCTCGAGGAGTCCGTGCTCGGGGTGGTCGAGGGTCCAGACCTCCACGGTTCAGCCCTTGGTCCGGCGGCGGCCGCCGAGGGCGGTGCCGACGCGGGTCAGGGCGAGGACGCCGAGCGCGTAGATCCAGGTGCCGTCATTCGTGTAGATACGCAGGCCGATGAAGCAGAGGATCGCGGTGAGGATCGGGAACGCCCAGGTCGTGCGGAAGGCGAGGCCGTCGGCCAGGCCGAGCAGCAGGGCGGCGAAGGGCAGCAGGATCAGCAGGGCCGTGGTGGCGGTCGCGGCGGGCAGGGCGGTGCCGAGGAGGAGGGGAGCGATCAGGTAGGCGACGGCTGCCGCGGCGTAGGCCCATGACTGCAGGCCGGTGCGCTCCGGCTCGGAGGCCTTCTTCGCCGGGGCGGGCTCAGGCTTGGCCTCTGCCGGATCGGCCTCGGCCGCATCAGCCTTCGCGGTGGCGTCGATGGTCTCCATGGACACCGAGTCTAGAAATCCCTGGAGCCGCGCAGCACCGCCATTCGTCGCGCGTCGTCACCGGCAGACCTGCGACTTTCGACGCCCCTCGCCAGACGTGCCGCCTCTCCGCGGAACCGGCCGGACTCGTCCTCGCCGCTCGCAGGGGACATCGCGCCGCGATTCCTCATCACTCGAACGGAAAGTCATGACTCCTCTGGTGATGAGAATCCGCGTGAGTGATGACTTTTCGCGTTTCCCTCCGCGCGCCGGGCACGGCACCGCGCCGTCGAACTAGAAGGATCGGTCACTTCGCGGTCGCCGGAAGCAGCCGAAGTCTCTGGTTCGGCGTGGGGGGCGCGGGGTGCGTCGGTGCATGGGGGCGGGGCTCAGACACGCACGGCCTCCACGACCATCAACGCATCGCGTGACTCGTCGAACTCCTGCCGCTGCCAGCCGCCGGAGATCCGCTCCACCGTCAGCCCGGCGACCTCCAGGTCGGCCCGCACCTGCGCGGCGGACCGGAACTGCAGGTGCTCCTCGCCCTCGTGCACCGCCCCGGTGTCCAGGTCCTCCTGCCGCCACCGGTGCACCACCACACCCTGGCGATCCGGGGCGGAGGTGACCTCTGATTCGAGGAGGTGGGCGGCCGTCGTCGTGGTCTCGGTGGGCTCGGCGTTCCAGCCCTCCCACGCGCGGAGGGCCGGGTTGCGGGTCTCGAAGGCGAGGCGGCCGCCGGGGGCGAGGCCGGCGGCGATGCGGCGGAGGGCGCGGTGCCAGTCGTCGCCGATGAGGTGCATGGCCACGTTGCCGCTCATGATCGCCAGGTCCGCGGAGGCCGGCTCGATCAGCTCGGCGGTGCCGCGCAGCCAGCGGACCGCGTCAGCGCCGGGACGTGCCCGGGCGACCGCGAGCATCGCCTCGGCCGGATCGATCCCGACGACGGCCCGTCCACTCCCTGCGAGCGTCACCGTGAGGAGCCCCGTGCCGCAGCCGAGGTCCACGATCCGCCTGGCCCCGGTCTCCTCGGCGAGTCGGCGGAAGAAGTCGTGGTCGGGCCCGTCCGGGTTCTGGGCGTCGTAGCCGGCGGCGACGGCCGGGTCGTCATAGGCGCGGCGGTTGGTGTCGCCGGGGGAGTGGGGCATGGGTGCAGGGTAGCGGGCGGGCTTGCCGTGGTGCGGTGCGGCCGAGAGCATGGCGGCATGAGCGGCGAGACAAGCAGGACGAAGGCAGCGAACGTGGGTGCGGGTGCGGGTGCGGGTGCGGACGTGGCGGCGGAGGCGCCTGCTGAGACATCCGCGGACGCTGCGGCCGGCGGCCTTCCGGACCTGCCCGACGCCGAGAGGTTCCTCCTCGAGTTGGAGGACGTGCGGCTCGGCGGCTACGCCTGGTGGTGCGAGGGGGAGGCGCCGGCGGTCCTGCTGCTCCACGGGTGGGGCGAGGACGCCTCCGTGATGGCGCCGGTGGCCCGGCAGGTGCGGGAGCACGGCCTGCACGCGGTGAGCCTGTCCCTGCGCGGCTGGCCCGGCTCCACCGGCAGGGACGACTACGGCATCAGCGCGCCGAAGGACGTCGGCCGGGTCCTGGACTGGGTGCGCGGCCGTGCGGGGGTGTCCGGCGTGGTGCTGCTCGGCTTCTCGATGGGAGGCGTCATGGGTGCGCTGGCCTCCGCCGCGCAGGAGCCGGGGAGCCTGCTCGGCTTCGTCTCCGTGAGCGCGCCCTGCGACCTGCGGGACTTCTACCGGGGCACCGCGTACGGCGGGGTGCGCCGCTACTTCGACGCCACCCTGCGGGAGCACCAGTGGGTCGGCTGCTCACCCATCACGCATGCGGAGCGGCTGGGGCATCCGATGCTGATCGCCCTCGGGACGGAGGACACCATGACGCCGCCGGGCCACGGCCGGCGGATGGCTGAGGCCGTGGCGGACGCCGAGCTCATGGAGTTCGAGGGCATGGGTCACGTCCCGGACGAGTCGCAGTGGGAGCAGATCCTGGACCGGATGGTGGAGCGGCTCGGCTAGGCCGGACTCGGGGCCCGCACCACCCCGTCGAGCCAGAAGGATCGGCTGCTTCACGCCCGCCGGAACCGGCCGAAGTCTCTGGTTCGGCGAGAGCCACCCGCCCCGCACACCTGATGTACACTCCCTGAACGGTGTTCACTGAACACTGTTCATCACTCGAGTCTTCCCCAGGAGATGCCCATGGCCTCGACCGTCACGTCCCCGGCTCCCACCGACGCTCCGCGCACCCAGCGCCCCGCGTCCCCGACGTCCCCGACGTCCCGTTCCGCCGGCCCCCAGCTGGCCCGCATCGCGGTCATGACGGCGCTGATCGCGGTGCTCGGCGTCATGCCGGGCATCCCGGTGCCGGGCATCGCCGTCCCCATCACCCTGCAGACCCTCGGCGTCATGCTGGCCGGCCTGGTCCTCGGCCCGTGGGCCGGTGCGGCGTCGGTGCTGCTGCTGCACGCCCTCGTCGCGATGGGCCTGCCGCTGCTCGCCGGCGGCAAGGGCGGCCTCGGCGTCTTCGCCGGCCCGACGGTCGGCTACCTGATCGGCTGGGTCTTCGGCGCCTTCGTGGTCGGCCTGGTGTTCCGCGCTCTCCGCGGCCGCACCGACCGCACCGGCCGCCTCGCCCTCGCCGCGGCGGTCGCCTCCGTGCTCGGCGGCATCGTGGTGATCTACGCGTTCGGCATCCCCGGCGTCTCCCTGATCACCGGTGTCCCGCTGGACGCCGCCGCCCTCGGCAACGTCGCCTTCCTCCCCGGCGACGCCCTCAAGGCCGCCCTCGCCACCCTCCTCGTCGTGGGCCTCGCGAAGGCCTACCCGCGCGCACTGCGTTGAGTACGCTCACCTCCGTGACCCCTCACCCCCTCCTTCCCGACGACGGCGCCCCACCCTCCGGAGGCGACCGCGCCGTCGTCGTGGACCACCTGACGGTGACGGCCCCCGGGGCCGGGCAGGACGCGGTCCTGCTGGAGGACGTGACGGTGACGCTGTCCGCGGCGCGCACGGCGGTGATCGGGGAGAACGGGTCCGGCAAGTCGACGCTGGCGCGGGCGATCGCCGCGCTGGTGCCGGCCGCGTCCGGGACGGTGACGGTGCACGGGGTGGACGCCGAGCAGGACGTGAAGGCGCTGCGGCGGATCCTGGGGATGGTGTTCGCCAACCCGGCCGCGCAGTCGATCATGCCGACCGTCCGGGAGGACGTGGAGCTGACCGTCAAGGCGCTGCGGGACGATGCCGGGCGGAAGCTCGCCAAGGACGAGGTCGCCGGGCGGGTCGAGGCGGCGCTGGCCGAGCACCGGCTCACCGAGCTGGCGGACCGGCCGTGCCTGTCCCTGTCCTCCGGGCAGGCACAGCGGCTGGCGATGTGCTCGGTGATGGTGGGCCGGCCGCAGGTGGTGATCGCGGACGAGCCGACCTCGTTGCTGGACGGACGGCACCGGCGGATCGTGGCGGACAGGCTCCTCGGCGGGGCCGGGCGCGGCCGGTTCCAGCTGCTGCTGGTGACGCACGATCTGGAGCTGGCCCGCGACTGCGACGAGGCCGTCTGGATCCACGACGGGCGTCTTCGTGCCCACGGGCCCGCCGCACAGGTGGTGGGGGAGTACGAGCGGTTTCTTGATCAGGAGTTCGCGGGGGAGGCTGCGGGGCAGCCGCGATGATCTCCCTCTACGTTCCCGGCGACTCGTGGCTGCACCGCTGCCCGGCCGAGTTGAAGCTGCTCGCGCTGGCGGTGCTGTCCCTGGCGCTGATGCTCACGCCGCTGCAGGTGTTGGCCATCCCCGTCCTGGTGCTGCTCGCGGCGGTGGCGGTGGGGTTCCTCGTCGCGTTCGGCCCCGGCCGCGGTGTACGGCTGCAGGGCACGGACCTGCGTGGGATGTGGCTGTTCTATGCGGTGCTGCTGGCGTTTCAGGTGTGGCTGATGCCGTGGGGCGAGGCGCTGGTGGCGGTCGGGCGCGTGATGGGGATCGTGCTGTGCGCGCAGCTGCTGACCCGCACCACGCCGGTGGCCGCCATGGTGGCCGTGGCTGAGGGGCTGCTGGGTCCGGTGCTGCGGATCCCCCGTGTCGGTCCGTGGCTGGCGGCGCGTGGGGTGCGGCCGGAGCGGGTCGGGCTGGCCATGGGACTGGTGCTCAGTGCTGTGGGGCACCTGACGCAGCTGGCCACGCAGGTGCGGCAGGCGCAGGCCTCCCGCGGGGTGACGATGGCGCCGTGGGCGTGGATCCTGCCGCTGCTGGTGCTCTCGCTCAGGCACGCCGACGACGTCGGCGACGCCCTCGCCGCCCGCGGGGTGGAGTGAAACGGGGCGGCCGCCGGAGCCTCGCCGTTTTTCATCACTCGATACGAAAGTCATCATGCGAGGGGTGATGAGAATCGGATCGAGTGGTGAAGATCCGGAGAGATGGATGATCGGATGCCCCGTAGGCTACGCGCCTTCCGGGGGCCGGACCCGGCTAGGTGTACTCGGCCATGACGTTGGTGACAGATAGACGTTGACGATGAAAAGAACCTCC
>NZ_FUKP01000035.1:0-50309 GCF_900163825.1 Micrococcus lylae
TCATGATTCTTACCGTTCCTCTCGGTACGGCTTACACAGACCATCTGACACGCCCGGAGAGGCCCGCTCGTCTCATCTCAGCCCGTACCCCGTGGCAAGAATCTCATGACCCACAACAACTAGAATGGCCTGCGATGACCACCACCGCTGACGCCCCGCAGACCCCCGCCGAGACCGCACCCATCGTGCCGGACAACACCGGCCGCACCTACGAGGTGCGCACCTTCGGCTGCCAGATGAACGTCCACGACTCCGAGCGCATCTCCGGCCTGCTCGAGTCCACCGGCTACAGGCCCGTCGCCGAGGGCGACCAGGCCGACCTGGTCGTCTTCAACACCTGCGCCGTGCGTGAGAACGCGGACAACCGTCTCTACGGCAACCTCGGCAACCTGCGGAACGTGAAGCAGGCCCACGAGGGCATGCAGATCGCCGTCGGCGGCTGCCTGGCCCAGAAGGACCAGGACGTGATCGTGAAGAAGGCGCCGTGGGTGGACGTGGTGTTCGGCACCCACAACATCGGCTCGCTGCCGACCCTGCTCGAGCGCGCCCGCCACAACCACCGTGCCGAGGTCGAGCTGCTCGAGTCCCTCGAGGTCTTCCCCTCCACGCTGCCCACCAAGCGCGAGTCCACCCATTCGGCGTGGGTGTCCATCTCCGTGGGCTGCAACAACACGTGCACCTTCTGTATCGTCCCGTCCCTGCGCGGCAAGGAGAAGGACCGCCGCCCGGGCGAGATCCTGCAGGAGATCAAGGCGCTGGTGGCCGAGGGCATCGTGGAGGTGACCCTGCTCGGGCAGAACGTGAACACCTACGGCGTGGAGTTCGGAGACCGCGGAGCCTTCGCCAAGCTGCTGCGCGCCTGCGGCGAGATCGAGGGGCTGGAGCGGGTGCGCTTCACCTCCCCGCATCCGGCGTCCTTCACGGACGACGTCATCGACGCCATGGCCGAGACCCCCAACGTGATGCCGCAGCTGCACATGCCGCTGCAGTCCGGCTCGGACAAGGTCCTCAAGGACATGCGCCGGTCCTACCGCTCCAAGAAGTTCCTGGGGATCCTGGAGAAGGTCCGCGAGCGCATGCCGCACGCGGCCATCACCACGGACATCATCGTGGGCTTCCCCGGCGAGACCGACGAGGACTTCGAGGACACCCTGCGCGTGGTGGAGGCCTCCCGCTTCTCCTCGGCGTTCACCTTCCAGTACTCCATCCGCCCCGGCACCTCCGCCGGAGAGATGGAGGACCAGGTGCCCAAGCAGAAGGTGCAGGAGCGCTTCGAGCGCCTCGTGGCGCTGCAGGACCGCATCTCCGCCGAGGAGATGAAGACCCTCGTGGGCACCCGCCAGGAGCTGATGGTCACCGAGCAGTCCGGATCCAAGGCCGGGGAGACCGGCCGCCTGGCCGGCCGTGCCCCGGACCACCGGCTGGTGCACTTCTCGGTGCCCGCCGGCTGTGAGACCCCGCGCCCGGGCGACTTCGTGACCGTCACCGTCACGGACGCCGCCGCGTTCTTCGCCATCGCGGACCCGACCGCCGAGGACTACCAGGTCCGCCGCAGCCGGGCCGGCGACGCCTGGGACCGCGCACAGGCCGAGTCCTGCGGCGTGCCCACCCCGGGCGCCGGCGGCGCCACCAGCCTCGGCATGCCGTCGCTGCGCCCGCGCTCCTGATGTCCTCCGGCACCCAGGCGAGCCGGCAGCGCCCGGTGATCGCCGTCGTCGGGGCCACGGCCACCGGCAAGTCGGCACTGGCCGTGACGCTGGCACAGCGCCTGGACGGGGAGGTCGTCAACGCGGACGCCCTGCAGTTCTACCGGGGCATGGACATCGGCACCGCCAAGACCATGCCGGCCGAGCAGCAGGGGGTACCGCACCACCTGCTGGACGTCCTGGACGTCACCGAGGAGGCCTCCGTGGCCGCGTTCCAGGCGCAGGCACGGGAGCTGTTCGCGCAGATCCGCCGGCGGGACAGGACCCCGATCCTCGTGGGCGGCTCGGGCCTCTACGTCCGCGCCGCCCTGGACGTGCTGGAGTTCCCGCCCACCGATCCCGCGGTGCGTGCCGAGGTGGAGGCCGAGCTGGCCGCGCGGGGAGCGGCAGCCCTGCGGGCCGAGCTCGCCGCGGTGGATGCGGCCTCCGCGCAGAACGTGAAGGACGAGCGGCGCCTGGTGCGCGCCCTGGAGGTCCACCGCATCACCGGCCGCCCCTTCAGTGCGTTCCTGCCGCAGCGGCAGACCCACCCGGACGTCGCGCCGGCGGTGCAGATCGGCCTGCAGATCGACCGGGCCGTGCTGCACGAGCGCATCGCCGCCCGCGTCCACGCCATGGTGGACGCCGGGCTCGCCGAGGAGGTCCGCCGCCTGGAGTCCGCCGGGCTGCGGGAGGGCAGGACGGCCTCGCGGGCCATCGGCTACGCCCCGTTCCTGGCCGTGCAGGACGGGGAGATCACCGAGGCCGAGGCGATCGAGCAGACCATCGTGGCCACCCGCCGCTTCGCCCGCCGCCAGGAGACCTGGTTCCGCGCCGACCCGCGCGTGCACTGGGTGGAGGCGCTGGCCGAGGACGTGGTGGAGCAGGCGCTGGCGGTGCTCTGACTCGTCGCGGGACTGAGCTCGTGCCCCGGGCGTCCTCTCCTGCACAGCCGCCCTTCGCTCTGAGCGCATCCCCGGAGCGCTCCCTGCGGTGGCGCCGCTCACACAGGCGCCGCTACGGTGCTGGAAAGCAGAGGGAAGGAGCGGAAGCGTCATGGCCTTCAGCACACCGAAGCCCGGCAGCGCCTCCAGCGCATGGCACCGCGGCCTGGTGACGACGCTCGGCACGGTCGCCTTCGGCCGGCCCCGGATCCTGGGAGAGGTCCGCCCTGCCCGTGCCCTGCGCCGCAGCCCGCGCGGCCCGCGCCGCTCGCGCAGCACCCGGCCCACCGACGACGGCCACCGTCCCCGCCTCTACCTCGCCAGCCACCGCAACGGCGCCATCGACGGCTGCGCCCTGGCCTCCGCCGCCCCCGGCGCGCAGTTCCTCGTCTCGGCCCAGCTGCTGCGCCATCCGCTGCTGCGCCTGCTGTTCACCGGCATCCCCGTGGTGCGGCCGAAGGACGTGGAGCGCTACGGCATGGACCCGGCCGAGGTCGCGGACCCGGTGACCGCCGGGGTGCGCCACCTGGCCGCCGGGGGAGACCTCGTGGTCCTGCCCGAGGGCACCTCCGAGTGGTCGCACGCCCCGCAGCCGTACCGGAAGGGCGCCGCCCGGATCCTCGCCGCCTGCCGAGCCCAGGGCGTGGACGTGGAGGTCGTCCCGGTGGGCCTGTTCTACTCCGCCCCGGACCGCTACCGCTCCCGCGTGGAGGTCCTCCTCGGGGGCCCTGTCCCGCTTCCTGACGACGGCACCTCGGCGTCCGATGCCGCCTCGCCTGAGCCGTCGCGCGCCCCGGTGCCCGGCGCCGGCGGAGCGCCTGACCCCGCCGAGGTCGACCGCATCCACCAGGTGCTGTCCACAGCCTTGGACGAGGTGTCCGTGGACTGCCCGGACGATCAGTCCTTCCACGCTGTCCTCACGGCCGCCGGCGCCGACGCCCGCGCCGCAGAGGGCTTCACCGAGTCCTTCCTGCACCATCAGCGTCAGGCTCGCGCCGGCCGCCCGCCGCTGCCCGGAGCCCAGGCGCCGCGCTGGCCGCGGGTGCTCGGCCTGACCCTGCAGGCTCCGATCGCCCCGGTCCTGCTCACCGCCTGGGCGGTGGGGAAGAAGGCGGACGCCGTGAACACCGTCAGCTTCTTCCGTGTGCTCGGCGGCACGGCCGCCGCCCTGCTGTGGGCCCCCGTGCTCGCCGGGCTCACCGTGGCCAAGCCCGCTGCAGGTGCCGCCGCGCTGGCCTCGAGCGCCGCCGGGTGGGCACTGCTCGGTGTGAACCGCTGGCGGCTGTAGCCCCGAACCGTCCGCCGTCCGCCCCGCCTGTTCCTCAACCAGACGCCCGACCCGCCACCAGGAGAGACGCCATGGCCCTGATCATCGACTTCCACCACGAGGACGCCGCCGAGCTGGCCGTGTCCGGAGGCAAGGGCGCGTCCCTGGCCCGGACGGCCCGTGCGCTGCCGGTGCCGCCGGGGCTGATCGTCACCGCCGAGGCCTACCGGGACCTGGTGAAGGACATCGCACCGGACCTGCGGGCGGTCCTGGCCCGCCTGGACGCCGGCGAGACCGACGTGGACACCGCCGCCGCCGAAGCCCAGGAGCTGATCCTGGACGCCGAGGTCCCGGAGGCCTGGCGCAGCCAGCTCGCCGCGCTGATGGAGCAGTCGGGGCTGGCAGACCACGCGGTGGCGGTGCGGTCCTCCGGCACCATGGAGGACCTGCCCGGCGCCGCCTTCGCCGGGCAGCACGACACCCACCTGGGCGTGCGCGGCGTGGAGGACGTGCTGGCGAAGGTGCTGGCCTGCCACGCCTCGCTCTGGAACGCCCATGCCATGCGGTACCGGCAGCGGCTCGGGGTGGACCATCTCGAGGCGGCCATGGCCGTCGTCGTGCAGCAGATGGTGGAGGTGGGCGCCGAGGAGGCGGCCGGCGTCGCCTTCTCCGTGGATCCGGTGCGCGGGCAGATGGGGCACGTGCTGATCAACGCGGCCTTCGGCCTGGGCGAGACGGTCGTCGGGGGAGAGGAGCCGGTGGACGAGTACATCGTCGCCCGCCAAGGGCACGAGCAGGTGGCCGAGACGATCGCGGAGAAGCCCCACGCCCTCGTCTCCCTTCCCGACGGCGGCACGAAGGAGGTGGACCTCTCCGCCGAGCACGGGGCCCGCCCGGCCCTCACCGAGGACCAGCGTGCCGAGGTCGCGGACCTGGCCGTGGCCGCCGAGGTGCACGCCGGGTTCCCGCAGGACATCGAATGGGCGTACTCGCAGGGGCGGCTGTTCCTGCTGCAGTCCCGCCCCGTCACCCGCGTGGCCGCCCGGCTCACCCGGGACGAGTCCGCGGAGCGGTTCCCCACGCCGATCGCCCCGCTGACCTGGGACCTGGTGGAGGACGGCTTCCACCGCTCCCTGAACCACTCCTTCGACCTCATGGGCCTGCCGCCGTTCGACGACAAGTGGTTCGTGATGAAGGACTCCTGGATCTACGGCAACCAGACCGCCGTGGAGCTCTACGCGGACCGGCTGCCGCTGCGCATGCTCACGGACGCCGAGTCCCTCGAGGCCGCCATCCCGGAGATCATCCGCGACTACTCCTGGGTGCAGCAGCTGCCCCTGCAGTGGGCCCGGGACCTGGACACCTACCTGCTCGCCCTCGGCCGGCTCGACGCCGTGGACCCGGACGCACTGGACCTGCCGGCCCGCTGGGAGCACGTCAAGGCCATCGCCGCCGCCGGCAACGCCTACTTCCTGCCGAACATCGCCATCTCCCTGACCCAGCGCACCCTCTACGGCGCCCTGCAGCGCATGCTGTCCATGGCGCTGAGCACGGAGCAGGCGCAGCAGGTGTTCGAGCAGCTCCTCTCCGCCACGGACACCAAGACCAGTCAGGTCAACGCCGAGCTGTGGGAGCTCTCCCGCACCCTGCGCGCCACCCCGGAGCTGCTGGACGCGCTCGCCGCGGACGGTGCGGCCGCCGTGGTGGACCGCCTCGAGGCGTGGCCGGAGTTCGCCGCCGCCTTCACGCGGTTCCTGCAGCGGCACGGCCACCGTGAGCTCGACTTCGACGCCTACCATCCCACCTGGGTGGAGGCCCCGCACATCGTCCTGGACCAGATCCGCCTCATGGCCGACAGCGAGGACGAGGACCACGCCGCCGCGGACCGGCGGGCGAAGGTCACCGCCATGGAGACCGAGCTGGCCGTGCTGGCCGAGGTCCCGGACCCGCTGCGCTACCTGGTGCAGGAGGTCATCCGCCTGGCCCGCGAGTACACCGCCCTGGACGACCTCGAGCACTATCAGACCACCCGCATGAGTCCGATCCTGCGCCGCGCCGTCCGCTCCCTCGGCGCCGGCCTGTTGGACGAGGGCGTGCTCAGCGACCCCATGGACGCGTTCTTCCTGCCGGTCGCGGACCTGGACGCCGCCTTCGGCGTCACCGGCGAGGGGCACGACGACGGCCACACGCCCTCGGACGGCGAGGGCGCCGCCGTCGGGAAGCAGGATCTGGCGCCGCTGACGGCGGTGGCCGCCGAACACAAGGCGGCCTACGAGGCCGCGTGCGCGGGCACCCCGGACTGGGTGTGGGGCGAGTCGGAGGCCGAGCAGGTCGACGGCGACGCGCTGGTGGGTGCCGCGGGCAGCCCGGGCTCGGTGGAGGGGGAGGTGTTCCTGGTGCACGGGCCGGAGGACTTCGCGTCCTTCCCGTCCGGGGCGATCCTCGTGGCCCGCACGACCAACCCGGCCTGGACCGCGCTGTTCTACCAGGCCTCCGGCGTCATCACGGAGTCCGGCGGCGCGCTCTCCCACGGTGCGGTGACCGCGCGCGAGCTCGGGCTGCCGTCCGTCATGGCGATCCGCGGCGTGATGCAGCGGCTGGAGAACGGGCAGAGGGTGCGCGTGGACGGCTCCGCCGGGACGGTCTCGCTGCTTCAGGAGTGAGGGCCGGGACCAGGGCCGGCGGCGTGCGGGGACATCCCGAGCCGACGGCCGACGGGGACATCCCGAGCCGGCGGCCGTCCCGGGTCGGCTGCGGCCCCTAGACTGGGCGGCATGAGCAAGCACCGTGCCGCCCTCGACGCCCTGTCCGGACTGACCTTCGCCAAGGGGCACGGCACCGGGAACGACTTCGTCCTGATCGCCGACCCGGACGGCACCGTGGCCCTTGAGGCCGAGAAGGTGGCCGCGCTGGCCGACCGCCACCACGGCATCGGCGGCGACGGCGTCATCCGTGCGGTGCCCTCGAAGCACCTCGCCGAGGGGCAGGCTCTGCTGGCCGAGCATCCGGACGCCGAGTGGTTCATGGACTACCGCAACGCGGACGGCTCCGTGTCCGAGATGTGCGGCAACGGGGTGCGCGTGTTCGTGCACTTCCTGGTGTCCGAGCAGCTCGTGCCCCTCGAGCCGGGGCAGACCCTGGCGATCGGCACCCGCGCCGGCGTCAAGCACGTGACCCGCCTGGACCACGGCTACGCCATCGACATGGGTCCGTGGAGCTACATCGACCCGGAGCTGGCGCAGGAAGCGGCGTCGGACTCCGTGGTGGAGGCCGCGGGCCTGCAGGATCCCCGTCCGGCGCTGAGCATCTCCATGGGCAATCCGCACACCGTGGTGCCCGTGCAGTCCTTCGAGGACCTGGCCGAGCTGGACCTGACCCGCGCCCCGCACGTGGAGCCGGCCCCGGAGGGAGGCACCAATGTGGAGTTCGTGGCCGCCTTCGAGCCGATGATCCGCGACGGCGTCGGCCGGGTGAAGATGCGTGTGCACGAGCGCGGAGTGGGGGAGACCCGGTCCTGCGGCACGGGCGCCTGCGCCGCCGCCACCGCGATGCGCGCCTGGGCCGGCACCGAAGGCTGCGACTCCTGGCTCGTGGAGGTCCCTGGCGGCCTGCTGGCCGTCGACTTCCTCGCCCACGCCGACGGCACCGAGCACGTGGTCCTCGCCGGCCCGGCCGAACTGGTCTTCCGCGGCACCCTCGGCTGAACCCCTGGCACTTTCGTTCGGGAAACCGTCGAGTCCCGGAGCGCTTTCGTTCGGGAGAACGTCGCGTTCCGGGGTACTTTCGTTCGGAAGAACGTCGGGTTCGTCGTGCAGCCAACCCGACGCTCCTGCGACCGCCCGGCTGTGGGGCAGCGGGGCCGTCGCGCAGACGGCGAAGGTTTTCCACACCCGACCCATCCATGACGCAGAGCGTTATACTCCGAGTGCATGATCAGATCGTTCGGAAGCAAGGACACCGAGCGCATCTGGCACGGGGCCTACGTGAAGCGCATCGATCGAACGGTGCAGCGCGCGACCCTGAGGAAGTTGGAGATGATCAACGCCGCCCATGTGGTGGACGATCTCCGGATTCCACCGGGGAACCGCCTGGAACAGCTCGTCGGTGACCGACGTGGTCAGTACAGCATCCGTGTCAATACGCAGTGGCGGCTCTGCTTCGTCTGGACTGCTCTGCTTCGTCTGGACTGAAGGAGGAGCGGAGGATGTCGAACTCGTCGACTGCCACTGACCTGGACCTGATCGAGCCCGTCCATCCGGGCGAGATCCTCTTGGCGGACTTCATCCAGGGCTTCGACCTGTCTCAGAACCGCGTGGCGGTCGCCCTGGGCGTCCCGCCGCGCCGCATCAACGAGATCGTCCTCGGCAAGCGCGGCATCACCGCCGACACCGCCATTCGGTTGGCGCGCTACTTCGGCACATCGGAACAGTTCTGGATGAACCTTCAGGTCGACTACGAGCTGCGCATGCAGCATCGGGTGCTCGACGGGCAACTCGAGGAGATCCAGCCCCTGCAGGTCGCTTGAGCCCTCGGCGCCTCCCGCCCCGTCGGTGCTCGGTCTCTTCGTCGAATGCAGGTGTTCCGAGACTCGACGCTCTCCCGAACGAAAGCGCTCTGGAACTCGACCGTTTCCCGAACGAAAACGCTCGGGGCGGCGATCAGCTCTTCCTGCTCACCTTCAGGATCCGGAAGCCCTTCACGCTGTCCGCGCGCTCGGCGGTGAACTCGCTGGGCGCCCGCTGCTGGAGCATCGTGCGGATCCACGGCAGCAGCGAGTCCGCCCCGAGGTTCTTCTGCACCACCAGCCACGCCTGCCCGCCCGGGTTCAGCGCCGGCAGCCACCGCTGCAGCAGCGCATGCAGAGCCGGCTTGCCGATGCGGATCGGCGGATTGGACCAGATCAGGTCGAAGCCGGCATCCTCGGCCACCTCCTCCGGACGCACCGCCGTCACGTTGCCCGCGCCCACGGCGGCGGCGTTGTCCCGGCACAGCGCCAACGAGCGCTCGTTGACCTCCACCGCCGTCACCGTCGCGGCCGGGGACTGCAGCGCCATGCTCAGGGCGATCGGACCCCAGCCGGCGCCCACGTCCAGGAACGATCCCTCCGCCGGCGGCTGCGGCACCACCGACAGCAGGGCGCCGGTGCCCTTGTCGATCCCCTCGGGGGAGAAGACCCCGTTCGCGGTCTGCACGCGCACCTGCCGCCCGGCCAGCTCGACGCTGATCGTGCGGCGGCGTTCGGGGGTGCCGGGGTCTGCGGAGAAGTAGTGGGCGCTGCTGGTCACGGCCACGATCGTACCGGCGCCCCGTCCACAGCCCTGGCGGCCTCGGCGCCCCACCGGGACCCGTCCGCGGACAGAGCGGCCGGCGAACGGGCGCCCCGTGCACACCAGGCGCCGGATCGGTATGCTGTCCTGCATGTTCCTGATGTACGTCTGAGCCCACGGCTCGAGCACCGCTCGCCGACAGCTCCGCCCCGTCCGCACCCACCCGGTGCCGCCCGTGCGCGCGCCCCGCGTGCCGCGGCTCACGGAGGCGACCAGGAACCCCCGCATGCCCGAGCAGGAGTAGGCGACCGTCCGTCGTCGTCAATCTCCTCCTGCACAGGGTGCGCCGCTTCCACAGCCTGTCGCTCCGGCGGTCCACCGCAGAGACCACCCACTACGCTTGAGACCCGGGCCCGCCGGCGCCCGCGCGGCACCGAAGCCGCCGCCCCGGCCGGCCCAGAGGAGACCATGACCCAGAAGAACAGCCACACCCCGGACGTCGACCCCCAGCAGCCGGGGGATGACGACATCCAGGCCGTCATCGACCGCATCCTCGCCACCCACGGCGGCGCTCAGGACCAGACCCACGACGACGGCCGCTCGCCGGCGGCCGCCGACCTCGCCGCCGAGGACGGCCCGGCAGAGCGTGGCTCCGCCCTGTCCGGCCGGGCGCTCGCGCTCGACGACGGCGGCCATGGGCACACCGGCTACGACGGCGACCAGGACGAGCTCGCCGAGCGCAACGCCCTGCGCCGCGTCGCCGGGCTGTCCACCGAGCTCGAGGACATGTCCGAGGTCGAGTACCGCCAGCTCCGCCTGGAACGCGTGGTGCTCGCCGGCGTCTGGAGCGAGGGCACCGCCGAGGACGCCGAGAACTCGCTGCGCGAGCTCGCCGCGCTCGCCGAGACCGCCGGCTCCGAGGTCCTGGACGGCGTCATCCAGCGCCGCCACACCCCGGACCCGGCCACCTACCTGGGCAAGGGCAAGGCCCAGGAGCTGCGGGAGATCGTCGCCATGACCGGCGCGGACACCGTGGTGGTGGACTCCGAGATCGCCCCGTCCCAGCGCCGTGCGCTCGAGGACCTGGTGCGCGTGAAGGTCATCGACCGCACCGCCCTGATCCTGGACATCTTCGCCCAGCACGCGAAGTCGCGCGAGGGCCGCGCCCAGGTGGAGCTGGCCCAGCTCGAGTACCTGATGCCGCGCCTGCGCGGCTGGGGAGAGTCCATGTCCCGCCAGGCCGGCGGCCGCGCCGCCGGCGGCGAGGGCATCGGCTCCCGCGGCCCCGGCGAGACCAAGATCGAGCTGGACCGCCGACGCATCCGCACCCGGATGGCCAAGCTGAAGAAGGACATCGCGGGCATGAAGCCGGCCCGCGAGGCCAAGCGCGCCAACCGCCGCCGCAACAGGGTGCCCTCGGTGGCGATCGCCGGCTACACCAACGCCGGCAAGTCCTCCCTGCTCAACCGCCTCACCAAGGCGGGCGTGCTCGTGGAGAACGCCCTGTTCGCCACCCTGGACCCGACCGTCCGCAAGGCGGTCACCCCGGACGGGATCGGCTACACCCTCTCGGACACCGTGGGCTTCGTGCGCAACCTGCCCACCCAGCTGGTGGAGGCCTTCCGCTCCACCCTGGAGGAGGTCACGGACTCGGACGTGATCCTCCATGTGGTGGACGCCGCCCACCCGGACCCGGAAGGGCAGATCGCCGCCGTGCGCGGGGTGCTCGCCGAGGTGGACGCGCAGAAGATCCCGGAGATCATCGTCCTGAACAAGGCGGACGCGGCAGATCCGGCCGTGATCGCCCGCATCCGCGCCAAGGAGCCGCACACCGCGGTGGTCTCCGCACGCACCGGCGAGGGCATCGAGGCGCTGGAGCAGCTGATCGCGGACACCATCCCGCGGCCGAACGTGCCCATGGAGGTGCTCATCCCCTTCACCCACGGCGAGCTCGTCTCCCGCCTGCACTCCCCGGACGCGGAGATCCTCTCCGAGACCTATGAGGAGGGCGGCACCCGCATGCACGTGCTCGTCCGGCCGGATGTGGCCGGGGAGATCGAGGCCTACCGCGTGGACCGGCAGGACTGATGGGGACGCAGCAGAGCACCCCGCGCACGGACCGCGAGCGCGAGGCCCTCGCGCTGCTGGACGCCGCCGTGGAGGCCACCGGCGGCCAGCATCGCGAGGGCCAGCGGGAGATGGTCCTGCAGGTCGCTCGGTCCCTGGAGTCCCGGCGGCACCTGCTGGTGCAGGCCGGCACCGGCACCGGCAAGTCGCTGGCCTACCTCATCCCGGCGCTGCAGCACGCCATGGAGCAGGAGGACCCCGTGGTGGTGGCCACCGCGACCCTCGCCCTCCAGGCGCAGATCATGCGCCGGGACGCGCCCCGGCTGATCGAGGCCCTCAGGGACGAGCTCCCGCGCGAGCCGGTGGTGGCCCTGGTGAAGGGCCGTTCCAACTACCTGTGCCGACACAAGGTGGACGGCGGCTACCCCGGGGACGAGGACGCCGAGACCCTCTTCACCGTGGCGGACGACGGCGGCATGCTCTCCACCGAGGCGGATGACGAGTCCGGTCCCACCACCTCCCTCGGGCGCGAGGTCGTGTACCTGCGCACGTGGGCCGAGCAGACGGAGACCGGCGACCGGGACGACCTCGAGGTCCCCGTCACGGACCGCGCCTGGCGGCAGGTCTCGGTCTCCGCGACCGACTGCCTCGGCGCCTCCAAATGCCCCGTGGCCGAAGAATGCTTCTCCGAGCGCGCCCGCGCCAACGCCGCCGACGCGGACGTGGTGGTCACCAACCACGCGATGCTCGCGATCTCCGCGTTCGAGGGCCTGGCCGTGCTGCCGGAGTACTCGGCGGTGATCGTGGACGAGGCCCATGAGCTGCAGGACCGGGTCACCGGCGCGGTCACCGGGCAGCTGTCCGGCTCGATCGTGCTGGGAGCGGCCACGTCGTTGCGCCGCCACGGCACCGTGGCCGTGGAGGACCTCGTCGCGGCCGCAGCGAGCCTGGACGCCGCCTTCACCCCCTGCCCCTCCGGGCTGCTGGCCACCGGCCTGGACGACGCGCAGGAGACCGCGCTCAACGCCGTGCTCGCCGCCGTCCGGCAGTGCCTGTCCGACCTCGGCACCGGCAAGGAGACCGAGACCGACGGCGGCCGTCAGATGGCCCGGGCCCGCGCTCTGGACGTGCTCGAGGTGACCGAGCGGATGCTCGCCGCACGGCCCGAGGCCGACTTCCCGGAGGTCGTCTGGGCCACCCGTCCCGGCCACTTCGAGCCCGGAGTCGGCTGGCAGCCCGGCAACGAGGAGGACCCGCCCCAGCTCTACGTGGCCCCGCTCTCGGTGGCCGGCAAGCTGCGCGAGGGGCTGTTCGGCGCCGCCACTACTGTGCTCACCTCCGCCACCCTGACCGTGGGCACGGGCGAGCGCCGCTTCGACTCCGTGGCCGGGGACGTGGGCCTGGCCGGACCGGACGCGCCGAGGTTCACGGTCGCGGACGTCGGCAGTCCCTTCGACTATCCGCGGCAGGGGGTGCTCTACGTGGCCCGCCACCTTCCCAAGCCGGGCCGCTTCGCCTCCGAGGAGTCCCTGGACGAGCTCGAGCGGCTCATCACCGCCTCCCGCGGCGGGGCGCTGGGCCTGTTCTCCTCCCGCCGGGCCGCCGAGGACGCCGCCGAGGCCATGCGCCGCCGGTGCGGGAAGGACATCGAGATCCTCTGCCAGGGCGACGCCACCCTCTCCGCGCTGGTCAAGCAGTTCGCCGAGGAGCCGGACACCTGCCTGTTCGGCACCATGAGCCTCTGGCAGGGCGTGGACGTCCCGGGCCCTTCGCTGCGCCTGGTGGTGATCGACCGCATCCCGTTCCCACGTCCGGACGACCCGCTCTCCCTGGCCCGCACCCGTGCGATCAGCAGCCACGGCGGCAACGGGTTCATGGCGGTCTCCGCCACCCACGCCGCCATCCGCCTGGCCCAGGGCGCCGGCCGTCTCATCCGCTCCGTGCAGGACAGGGGCGTGGTGGCCGTGCTCGACTCCCGTCTGGCCACCGCCCGCTACGGCGGCTTCCTCGCCTCGGCCCTGCCGGACTTCTGGCGCACCACGGACCCGACGGTGGTGGAAGGCGTCCTCGGCCGCCTCGCCGCGTCCGTGGATCAGGACGGCTGACGCCGCCTTCCCGACGACGGCTCCTCACCTGCACGAAGCCCCTCACCCGGATTCCGGGTGAGAGGCTTCGTGGCGCCGGGCGGTGCGGCTCAGAGGGCGCGGAGCACGGTGACGACGCGGCCCATGATCGTGGCGTGGTCTCCCAGGATCGGCTCGTAGGCGGTGTTCTGCGGCAGCAGCCAGGTGTGGCCGTCGCGCTGACGGAAGGTCTTCACGGTGGCCTCGTCGTCCAGCAGGGCGGCGACGATGTCCCCGTTCACGGCGGTGTTCTGGCGGCGGACCACCACCCAGTCGCCGTCGCAGATGGCGGCGTCCACCATCGAGTCGCCGGAGACCTTGAGCATGAACAGCTCGCCCTCGCCGGTGAGGCGGCGAGGCAGTGCCATGACGTCCTCGACCTGCTGGTCGGCGAGGATCGGCCCACCGGCGGCGATGCGGCCGACCCACGGCACGGGGACGGAGTCTCCCTCCTCCGTGCCGGTGTGCCATGTGGGCAGCGCCGAGACCACGGCGTCGCCGTCGGCGGACGTCGCGCCGGCTGCGGCCTCACCGGCGGCCTCACCGGAGGCGGCCAGGAGTGTCCCGTCCTCGTCCCGCAGCACCTCGAGGGCACGGGGGCGGCCCGGGTGGCGGCGCAGGTAGCCGAACTGTTCGAGGCGGGTGAGCTGGTGCTTCACGGAGGAGAGTGAGCCCAGGCCGGCGGCGTCGCCGATCTCGCGCATGGACGGCGGGTAGCCGTGCTCGGCGATGGACGCGCGGATAGTCTCCACGATCGCGCGCTGGCGCGGCGTGAGGGTCTGCGGCGTCCCGGTGGGGTGCTCAGGGGGCTGAGGAGTGGCCATGGCGGTCCGTTCCTGCTCGGCGGCGTCGGCGGTGTTCCCTATCGTGTCCGCCCCTCGTGGTCTGCTGTCCGGCGTCACCTGGAGAGGGTCGTCCATGGGTGGAACCCGTGGCTCGACCGTAGCCCAGGAGACCGACCGGTTCAAAGATATGTTCGAACTCGGCATGGCGTGTCTCGAAGGCGTGTGCTAGAAAAGTGTTCGAACAGATCGAACGGATGTTCGAACAGCCTGCTCGGCAGGTGGAAAGGCAAGGCAGCACCATGAACGCTCGCCCCCGCTCCGTCACCCGCACCGGCACCGTCCAGGCTGCCGACTGGCGGCTGAACCGCCGCGGCCGCTTCGTCCTGCGCGGCCTGCCCGTGATGGTGCTCGCGGCCGTGCTCACCGCTCTGGCAGCCACGGCCCTGTCCATCACCCTGTCCCCGGCGGCCGTGTCCTCCAATCAGGCCGGCGCGGAGCTGGAGAAGGTCACCGTGATGCCCGGTGACAACCTGTGGGACATCGCCGGCCGTGTGGATCCGGCGGCCGACCGCTTCGCCACCATGGAACGCATCACCGAGCTCAACGGCCTCGAGGGCCGCACCCTCGAGACCGGCGACGACCTCTTCGTGCCGGCCATGGTCGACTGACCCGTTCGTGCCGGCCATGGCCGACTGACCCGCCCGTGCCGGCCATGGCCGACTGCCCCGGCTGGATCCCTGCACGTCGTGCCCCCCGATCCCTTCATGTCCTCCTCTTGCGCGGGAACGATCCCGCGGCTCCCGGCTGATCACAGGCCTGCTCCAGACCCCGCCGCCGCCCGGCGTGCTTCCCCCTCTGTCGCTGCCCGCGCCCTCGGGCGTCACGCGGCGGCCGCCGGCGGCGGCGGTTCCTAGACTGATCGCCATGACCGATCTGGACGCCCTCCCGCTCCGCGAGTCCCTGAAGGGGCAGAGTCCTTACGGTGCGCCCCAGCTGGACGTCACCGTCGCGCTGAACACCAACGAGAACACGCATCCGGTGCCTCCGATCGTGGCCGACGCCATCGTGCAGTCGGTCGCCCGGGTCGCCGGCGGTCTCAACCGCTACCCGGACCGTGAGTTCGTGGAGCTGCGCGAGCGTCTGGCGGACTACCTCGGCCACGGCCTCACCCCGGAGCACCTCTGGGCGGCCAACGGCTCCAATGAGGTCCTCCAGCAGATCCTGCAGGCCTTCGGCGGCCCGGGCCGCTCCGTGCTGAGCTTCCTGCCCTCCTACTCCATGTATCCGCTGCTGGCCTCCGGCACGGACACCGAGTTCATCGACGGCGGCCGCGCCGCGGACTACACGCTCTCCGCCGAGCACGCCGCGGCCTGCATCCGCGGCCACCGCCCGAACCTCGTGTTCCTGGCGTCCCCGAACAACCCGACCGGCACCGCGCTGTCCCTGGACACCATCCGCGCCGTCTACGACGCCACGGAGGAGGTCGGGGCCGCGGGCGGCCCGGCCGCCATGGTCGTGGTGGACGAGGCCTACGCCGAGTTCGCCCTCGCCGGCACCGAGCCGGCCCTCACCCTGCTCGAGGGCCGACCGCGCCTGGTCGTCACCCGCACCATGTCCAAGGCCTTCGCCCTCGCCGGCGTCCGCCTCGGCTACATGGCCGCGGACCCGGCTGTCTGCGACGCGCTTCGCCTTGTGCGCCTGCCCTACCACCTCTCCGCCGTGAACCAGGCGACCGCCAACGCGGCCCTGCAGCACGTGGACGCGCTCCTGGAGACCGTGGAGGAGATCAAGGTGCAGCGCGACCGGATCGTGGACACCCTCCGTGACTACGGCCTCACCCCGGCCGTCTCGGACTCGAACTTCGTGTTCTTCGGCGGCCTCGAGGACGCGCACGCCGTCTGGCAGGGCCTGCTGGAGCGCGGCGTGCTCGTCCGGGACGTGGGCATCCCGCACCATCTGCGCGTCACCGCCGGCACCGAGGAGGAGACCACCGCGTTCCTCACCGCGCTGGCCGAGGTGCTCGGCCGCTGAGACCGAGGCGGCACCGCACCGCCCGCCTCCGTACGATGGGAGGCGATTCCCCGAACCGCCCGATCGCCCGGCCCGTCGCCGGCGACCGCACCCAGAGAGGACCGCCGTGGCAGCAGAGCTCGTCTCCGGACGCCGCGCCCGCATGCAGCGCACCACCAGCGAGTCGGACGTGTACGTCGAGATGGACCTCGACGGCACCGGCACCGCCGAGATCTCCACCACCGTGCCGTTCTACGACCACATGCTCACGGCGCTGTGCAAGCACTCGCAGATGGACCTGACCGTCCGGGCCACGGGCGACACCCACATCGACGTGCACCACACGGTCGAGGACGTCGCCATCACCCTCGGAGAGGTCCTCAAGGCCGCCCTCGGGGACAAGCGCGGCATCCGTCGGTTCGGCGAGGCGTCGGTGCCGCTGGACGAGGCGCTGGCGCGCGCCGTCGTCGACGTCTCCGGCAGGCCGTACCTGGTGCACGAGGGCGAGCCGGAGGGGCAGCAGTACCACCTGATCGGCGGCCACTTCACCGGCTCCATGACCCGCCACGTGTTCGAGTCGATCACGTACCACGCCTCCATCTGTCTGCACATGGACGTGGTGCGCGGCCGGGACCCGCACCACATCGTGGAGGCCCAGTTCAAGGCCTTCGCCCGCGCCCTGCGCGCGGCCGTGGAGGACGACCCGCGCGTGAACGACATCCCGTCCACGAAGGGCGCCCTCTGATGGCGAGCCCGACCTCCGTCCCCGGCGTGAGGCCGACCGTCGCCGTCCTGGACTACGGCTCCGGCAACGTCCACTCCGCCGTCCGTGCGGTCGAACGCGCCGGCGCGACCGTGGAGCTGACCGACGACGCGGACACCGTGCTCAACGCGGACGGCCTGCTCGTCCCCGGCGTCGGCGCCTTCTCCGCCGTGATGGAGGCGCTCGCGGCCTCCGGAGGCACCCGCTGGATCGGCCGCCGCGTGGCCGGAGGCCGCCCCGTGCTCGGCATCTGCGTGGGCCACCAGGTCCTCTTCGACGAGGGCGTGGAGCACGGCGTGCGCACCGAGGGCATGGGGGAGTGGCCCGGTCTCGTCGAGGAGTTGCAGGCGGACGTGCTGCCGCACATGGGCTGGAACACCGTCCGCCCGCCCGAGGACACCGTGCTCTTCCGCGGCGTCGAGGACGAGCGGTTCTACTTCGTCCACTCCTACGGCGTGCTGAGGTGGCAGTTCGACCAGTCCATCTCCGCCATGAAGCCGCCGCAGGTCACATGGGCCCACCACGGCACGGACTTCGTGGCGGCCGTGGAGAACGGGCCGCTCTCGGCCACGCAGTTCCACCCGGAGAAGTCCGGGGACGCCGGCCTGCAGCTGCTGGCCAACTGGCTGGGGTCCCTCTGATGCCGTACTGGTCCATCCTCTACCTCGGCCTCGGCGGCATCCTGCTCGGCGCCGCCTGGTCGCTGCGTTCCCAGCGCGCCCCATGGTGGGCCGCCGCGATCGCGCTGGTGCTCGCCGTGATGGCGATCGCCGCGGCGTTCCTCACCGTCCCCTGACGGGGCTGCGGGCTGTGGGCCCGCCTGATGAACCACGACGACGGCCGCCCACCTGTGGTGTCCGTCCCACCCCCTGAACCCCCGAAGAAGGGATCACCCCCATGACCTCCTCCCGCAAGGCCCTCGAGCTGCTCCCGGCCGTGGACGTCCAGGACGGCCAGGCGGTCCGCCTCGTCCAGGGCGAGGCCGGCTCCGCCACCGGCTACGGCGACCCGCTGGCCGCCGCCCTGGACTGGCAGAACGCCGGCGCCGAGTGGATCCACCTGGTGGACCTGGACGCCGCCTTCGGCCGCGGCGACAACCGGGACGTGATGAAGCGCGTCGTCGAGGAGCTGGGCGTGAAGATCGAGCTCTCCGGCGGCATCCGGGACGACGCCTCCCTGGAGAACGCCCTGGCCATGGGCGCCACCCGCGTGAACCTCGGCACCGCGGCGCTGGAGGACCCGGAGTGGACCGCCCGCGTCATCGAGCAGTACGGCGAGCAGATCGCCGTCGGCCTGGACGTGCGCGGCACGGTGCTGGCCGCCCGCGGCTGGACCAAGGAGGGCGGGGACCTCTGGGAGGTCCTCGAGTGCCTCGAGCAGGCCGGGTGCTCCCGCTACGTGGTCACCGACGTGACCAAGGACGGCACCCTCAAGGGCCCGAACACGGAGCTGCTCGCCCAGATGTGTGCCGCGACCACCAAGCCGGTGGTGGCCTCCGGCGGGATCTCCTCGCTGGAGGACGTCGCCGCCCTGGCCGCCATGGTGGACCAGGGCGTGGAGGGGGCCATCATGGGCAAGGCCCTCTACGCCGGCCGCTTCTCCCTGGAGCAGGCGCTGGCCGTGGCCGCCGGGACCACCGTGGACGAGGCCCGTGCCGCGCACCCGTTCGAGGCCGACGAGTGACCGGCGGGGACACCGAGCACACCGTCGACGTCCCGCAGCCGGGCAGCCGCGAGCTGCCGGGCCACATCCGCGCCGCTCTGGACCGGATGCGGGAGAAGACCGCGGGGGAGAACACCGCGGACACCGCCGGCGTCCCCTGGCAGGGGCGGGACCTCTCCGGGCCCGGCCTCGAGGGGTCGAAGAACCCGTTGCACGTCTTCGACGAGGACGACGGCACCAGCCCGGCCGAGTGGACCGAGGTCATGGCTCAGCTGGAGACCAGCGAGGCGGACGAGACGCACGTGACGAAGGTCCTCTCCGGGATCCGCGTCTTCGCCGCCGTGGTGCCGACCCTGGCCGTGGACGAGTCCGACGTGCACGACCATGCGGACCACTCCGGCCACGAGCACGACCTGTCCGAGGGGGACAAGGCCGCCGACGTCGCCCTGGTGACCATGCGCGCCGCCGACGGCCGGCAGGCGCTGCCCGTCTTCACCTCCGTCCCGGCGCTGACGGCCTGGAATCCGCAGGCCCGGCCGGTGGCGGTGTGGATGCCGCGCGCCTGCCTGTCCGCCGTGGACGAGGGCTGTGAGCTTGTGGTGGTGGACGCCGGTGCCGAGCACACCTATGTGGTGCGCCGCCCCGCCGTGTGGGCGCTGGCCCAGCAGAAGGACTGGACCCCGTCCTACTGGGATCAGGAGATCGCCCAGGAGATCGGTTCCGTCGCGGACCTTGTTCCCGGTCTGCTGAACCTGGGCCTGGCACCGGGCACCGGCGTGGCCACCGAGTCCGCCTCCGGCACGGTCATGAACGGCGGCGGCTCCGGCCCGGAGCTGCAGGTCGTCGCGATGCCGGAGAAGGGGGCGGACGAGACCTCCGTGCGCCTGATGACCACCACCCTGCGGATGCTGCTGGCCGACCTGCCGCTGCTGGCCGAGCGGGCGGACTCCGTGCAGATCACCGTGCGCCGCTGAGCACACCGGGTGCGGGGCCGGAACGGGTGTCTGTCCACCGCCAGGGCATGGCCGTCGCGCAGGCTGCCCGCGCGCCGGGACCTCGTACGGTCAGGACAGGTGGCGGCCGAGGCGGGCGAACACCCGTGCCAGGACGGCCAGGTCCTGCTCGGACAGAGCGTCGAGGAAGAGCTCGTCCACGTCGCGGGCGTGCAGGACGGCCGCACGCCGGAAGGCCTGGGCGCCGGCATCGGTGAGGGACGCCTCCTTGCCGCGGCCGTCGTCCACGGCGTCCTGCCGGACGACCAGCCCGCGCCGGGCCAGTGACCCGATCAGATAGGTCAGCCGGGACGGTGAGAACACGAGCTTCCGGGCGAGTTCGCCCATCCGGAGCCGGCGCTCCGGGGCCTCGGTGAGCAGGAGCAGGACGTTGTAGTCCGCCAGGGACAGGCCCGTCTCGGCGCGCAGCGACTGCTCGAGGCGCTGCGTCAGCATGGCACTGGACTCGAAGTAGGAGCGCCACACGTCGCGGCGGCCCGACGGCCACGGGGCATCGACGGAATCCATGGTCCTCCTCCCGGCTCTGACGGTTCCGTGCCCTGCCGGTGTCAGGGCCTTCCCAGTATGGCCGCGAACGGTGTCTCGGTGGGGGAGGGTGCCTGTGCCGTGGGCATGTCCGCAGTCGGCAGCCTCACGGAGGCCTCGGGCGGGCGGGGTGCGGCCCGCTCCCGCAGCACCGCATGGGCCAGGTCTGCTCCGGCGCCTGCGATGCGCACGTCGAGGGCCCCGGCGCCGTCCGCCGCGGCCGGTCCACCGCCCCAGTCGTCCGTCGCGGCGAACACTCCGCGCGGCAGGGCCGTGGCCCCCAGCTGGGCGAACAGCGGCCGCAGGGAGGTGTCCAGCACGAGGCTGTGGCGGGCCGTGCCGCCGGTCGCGGCCAGCAGGACGGGCACGCCCCGGAGCGCCCCGTCCTCCACGAGCTCCCAGAACGCCCGGCTCATCCCGGCCATGGAGGCCTTGTAGGTGGGGGCGACCACCACGAGGGCGTCGGCGGCGAGCACCGTGTCCAGCGCCCTGTCCAGGTGTGGTTCACGGACCGTGCCCAGATGGGCCTGTGCCACTGCCGTGGCGAGCGGGCGCAGAGGCACCTGGGCCGTCTCCACATCGAGGCCGTGGGCCTCCAGCTCCCGTCGGGCGGCGTCGTGAAGGCGCGTGGACAGGCGGGTGGTGAGGGACGGCTCGCCCATGCCGCCGGACACGGCGGTCAGCCGGACGGGCGCGTCGGAGGCGTGGGACGCCGTCGGGAAGGAAGGGGTGTGCATGCTCATGCCTCCGCCGCCGCGGCGCGCTCGTGACCGGCAGGAGAGTCCGCTGTCCCGCCGGGCACCGGAGCCTGCCCGCGGCGGGCCCGCTCCACGAGGAAGGCGTGGGTGGGTGCCTCGGGGACATCCGACGGCTTCCGGGCGGCGAACTCCCGGCGCAGTGTCGGCAGCACGTGTTCGCCGAACAGGTCGATCTGCTCCAGCACCACGTCCGTGGGCAGGCCGGCGTGGTCGATCAGGAACATCTGGCGCTGGTAGTCGCCCACCCATTCGCGGAACTCGAGGGTCCGCTCGATCACCTGCTGCGGGGAGCCCACGGTGAGCGGGGTCAGGCGGCTGAACTCCTCCAGGGACGGGCCGTGGCCGTAGACCGGGGCGTTGTCGAAGTAGGGGCGGAAGCGGCGCACGGCCTCCTGGGAGTCCCGGTGCATGAAGGCCTGCCCGCCCAGGGCCACGAAGGCCTGGTGGGCGGCGCCGTGGCCGTAGTGCTCGTATCGCTGGCGGTACAGGCGGACCATGCGGATCACGTGCTCCTTGTTCCAGAAGATGTTGTTGTGGAAGAAGCCGTCGCCGTAGTAGGCGGCCTGCTCGGCGATCTCGGGGGAGCGGATGGAGCCGTGCCAGACGAACGGGGCCACGCCGTCCAGAGGCTGCGGGGTGAGGGTGAAGTCCTGCAGCGGCGTGCGGTGGCGGCCGGACCAGGTGACGGACTCCTCATGCCAGAGCCGGTGCAGCAGGTGGTAGTTCTCCACGGCCAGCTCGATGCCCTGCCGGATGTCCTTGCCGAACCACGGGTACACGGGGCCGGTGTTGCCCCGGCCCAGGGTGAGGTCCACCCGGCCGTCCGCAAGGTGCTGCAGGTAGGAGTAGTCCTCTGCCAGGCGCACCGGGTCCATGGTGGTGATCAGGGTCGTGGCGGTAGACAGGATGATCCGCTGCGTGGCCGCGGCCAGGTAGGACAGCAGGGTCGGCGGGTTGCCGGGCGCCACGAACGGTGGATTGTGGTGCTGGCCCGTGGCGAAGACGTCGAAGCCGGCCTGTTCAGCGTGACGGGCGATCCTGACGGTGTCCTTGATGCGCTGATGCTCGGTGGGAGTGGTGCCGGTGGTGGGGTCGGTGGTGATGTCGCCGATGGTGAAGACGCCGAACTGCATGGTGCTCACGCTCTCCTTGGGGCCGGGCGGAACTTGTCCAAAACTGAACTATGCGGTCCAACGAGGCGGAGGGGCGGGGTATTCCCTGGTATCGGGCGGGGAAGGGCATAAAGATGGGCATGGCCTCCCGTGTCTTCGACCCCGCAGGCGGACGCCCCCGGCCGCGGGCCTCGGATGCCTGGGTGATGGAGGGCACCGCCGAGGGGCAGACCCAGCGGACCCTGGTGCTGCCCCGTCTGGCCCTGGACGTCTCGGGCGAGGTCCCTGTGCAGGACGTCGAGGGGCGCGTGATGGGCCGGGTCCGCATCCAGGACACCCCCGGCACCGAGAGGCTGTCCTGCGCTCGCGACCTCACCATGTGGGAGGCCGACGGCACCTTCGCCTTCACTGCCCGGGACGTGCTGGGCCTGGACCGCTGCGTGGTAGAGCTCATGGACGCCGGGGGCCGCCCGCTGGCCGTGGTCCGGCGCTCCCGTACCCTGGCCGGGGTGGAGGTCGTCACCGAGGTCCGCGACGGCACTCGCCTGGTGCTGCACGGCGACGCCCTGGAGGGCTCCTACCACCTCACTGCGGGCCCCGGCGTGGCCGCCGCCGTGCGCACCACGGCTCCGGGCCACCCTGAGTGGACCGAGGGGGTCACCCAGGTGGTCGTCGCGATCGACCCGGTCGCCCCGCGCATCGTGCGCCTGGCCATCCTGGGCACCATCCTGGCCCTGGACCTCACCCGTACCGCGGCGCAGATGCGCGTCTGAGCCGCCCCGGCCCCCCGCGGGAGCCCCAGGGTGCGTTGCCCGGGACGGCGGGCGGCGTCGTCGTGCTCGGCGGTCCGCCGGTCGTCCGGCGCAGGTGTGAGAGCGCCCTCCACCCCCTAGGATGGTCCGGTGGATTTCACCGCCTACCGCCGTCAGCTGCTGGACCCGCGCATCCGCAGCCTGCTGGCCGTGGGGTTCGTGGCCCGCTTCCCGAACACCGCCGCCGGCGTGGTGTTGACCCTGCACGTGGCCACCACCCTGGGGCTGGGCTACGGCATGGCGGGCATCGCCACCGCGGTGATGACCCTGGGCATCGCCATCGGCTCGCCCTGGCGCGGAAGGGTGCTGGACCGGCGCGGCGTGCGCCGGACCCTGCTGCCCTCGGTGATCGCGGTGGCCGTGCTCTGGCCGGTGGTCCCGCACCTGCCCTATGCGCTGATGCTGGTGGGCGTGTTCCTGGCCGGGCTGCTGGCCCTGCCGATCTTCTCCATCGTCCGTCAGGGCCTGGGCGTGATGACCCGCGGACGGGACCGCCAGACCGCCTTCGCCCTGGACTCCATCATCACCGAGACGGTGTTCATGGTGGGTCCGGCCCTCGGGGCCGTGGTGGCCACCCTGGGCTCCACCGCCCTGGGGCTGACCGTCATCGGGCTCTCGGCGGCCGCCGGCGGGATCGTGCTCATGGTCTCGGATCCGCCCACCCGCTCCAGCCAGCTGACCGGACCCTCCGTGCCGGGTGCCTATACCGCCGCCGAGGACCAGGAGCGCGCCGTGGAGCAGGCCGGGCAGGGCGGCCCGGTCAATCCGGGCGCCGGCGCGGCCGAGCTGATGACCGGGGCGCTCCCCGTGGTCACAGGGGCGCTGCCGGCGGTCACCGGCTCCCTCCCGGTGGTCTCCGCCGACACCCAGGACCAGGCTGCTGTCCGCGCTCCACGTCAGCGGCGCCGGCTGACCGCCGGGCAGCGGATGGCCCTGCTGCGCGGCCAGTTCTCCTGGCTGACCGGGCGGGTGGCCGCTGTCTACGCGGTGGCCATGGCCGCCGGCATCCTGCTGGTGGGCACCGAGGTCTCCGCCATCGCGGAGCTGGAGCAGACCGGCCGGGAGGGGGCGGTGGGCATCGTGCTGGCCTTCTGGTGCGGGGCCTCCGCGGTGGGCGGCCTGCTCTACGGTGCGATGGCTCGGGCCGTGTCTCCGCTGGTGCTGATGGCCCTGTTCTCCGTGTCCACCCTGCCCATGGCGCTCGTGGACGGTCTCTGGGTGCTCGCGGCGGTCTCCGTGCTCTCCGGGCTGTTCACCGCCCCCACCCTGGCCTCGGCCTCCTCCACGGTCTCCCTGCTGGTGGCCGAGGAGCGCCGCGGCGAGGCCATGGGCTTCTACGGCTCGGCCATGACCGCCGGATCCGCCATGGGCGCCCCGCTGGCCGGGGTGTTCATCGACTCCGTGTCCCCGGAGGCCGGCTATGTGTTCGCCGTGGCCGTCTCCCTGCTGCTGGTGGGCGTGGCCGCGCGGTTCACGCCCGCGGCCGGCGCCGGGCCTGATGTGCGTCGGCCCCCTGTGGCCGAACGACCGGCGTCGCCGCCCGATGACGGTCACACGCTCTGCACGGGCACGGTCTCGTCGTGGTCCAGGACACAGTCCGTCACAGGTTTCATTCCTGCTGGTCCCCGTGTTCCACTGACAGTGGACCCTGTTCTTGATCACGACACCTCGACCGCTGTGAGGAGATCACGATGACCGCTGTCGCCGCCGGCCCTGAGGCCACCGACGTCCCGAAGGATCCCGCCGCCGCGGACCGCCCCACCCTCCGCGAGCTCGCCGAACGCGACAGCGTGGACTACATCCTGGCCACCTTCGTGGACATGACCGGCCGTGCCTGCTCCAAGCTGGTGCCCGTCTCCGCCGCCGAGGAGCTGGAGGCCGGCGGCATGGGGTTCTCCGGCTTCGCCGCCGGCAACATCGGACAGGGCCCGCAGGACCCGGACCTGCTGGTCCTGCCGGACCCGGACTCCTGGATGCCGCTGCACTTCCTGCAGGAGGGCCTGGCCATGGTCCAGTGCGATCCGCACGTGGAGGGCCGTCCGTGGCCCTATGCCCCTCGCGTGATCCTGCGCAACACCCTGGCCCGTCTGGCGGCGAGGGACATGACCGCGATGGTCGGCGCGGAGCTGGAGTACTTCATCCTGCGCCGCACCGAGGACGGCGGCATCGCCACCGGCGACGACGAGGACACCTCCCCGAACCCGTGCTACGACGCCCGCGGCGTCACCCGCATGTTCGACCACCTCACCACCGTGGCCGCCGCCATGAACGAGCTGGGCTGGGACAACTACGCCAACGACCACGAGGACAGCGCCGGCCAGTTCGAGCAGAACTTCAAGTACGCCGACGCGCTGACCACTGCGGACCGGGTGATCGCCGCTCGCTACATCATCTCGATGATCGCCCACCGGGAGGGCTACGTCGCCTCCTTCATGCCCAAGCCGTTCACCGAGCGCGCCGGGTCCGGCCTGCACATGCACCTCTCCCTCTGGGACGGTGGCACCCCGCTGTTCCCGGATGCCGAGGACGACCGCGGGCTGGGCCTGTCCGAGACCGCCTACGGGTTCATCGGCGGACTGCTGGAGCACGGTCCGGCGCTGCAGGTCTTCCTGGCGCCCACCGTCAACTCCTACAAACGGGCCAACGCCACCACCACCGTCTCCGGCGCCACCTACGCCCCGCAGATGTCCACCTACGGCGGCAACGACCGCACCCAGTCCATCCGCGTGCCGGAGGGCAACCGAGTAGAGCTGCGCACCGGCGACGGCGCCGGCAACCCGTACCTGATGATGGCCTCCGCCCTGGAGGCCGGCCTGGACGGCATCGACCGCAGCCTGGACCCGGGCGACCCCGCCGAGCCGGGCGGCAACTCGGCCGGCGCCAAGCGCCTGCCGATGACCCTGCTCCATGCCGTGGACGCCCTCCGCGCCGACGAGACCATCCTGGGCTGCCTCTCCGGTGACCGGGAGATCGGCGAGTACTACGCGAGTCTGAAGGAGACGGAGTTCTTCACCTGGCACAACCGGGTCAGCGACTGGGAGGTCGAGACCTACCTCACCCAGATCTGACCTCGTTCTGAGACTGCTTCGCCCCCGGGGCCGGCGACGGCCCGGCCCCGGGGCACAGGACCGGCACCCGCGCCGGAGCCGACACAGTGACCACCGTGAGAGAGGAGACCGCCGATGTGCGGGATCGCCGCCCTGCAGATCAAGAATCCCGAGATGGGCCCGCAGCTGGGAACCCTGCTGCACTCCATGACCTGTGACCTGATCGAGCGTGGCCCGGACTCCGCCGGACTCGCCGTCTACGACGATCCTCAGACCATGCAGGGTGCGGCCAGCCTGGTCTCACTGCTGGGCATCGATCTGCCGCTGCCGGCCGCTGAGCTCGCCGACCGCCTGACGGAGCGGCTCGAGGGCGCTGAGACCACCGTGGAGGCCGTGGGGCACACCACCCTGGTCCGTTCCCAGGCGTCCACCGACGCCCTGCTGCAGGCCCTGGAGGAGCTCGCCCCGGAGGCCTCGGTGATCGGCCAGGGCTCCCATGTGGCCGTCATGAAGGGCGTGGGCAATCCTCGTGAGGTCGCCTCCGCCCACGGCCTGGAGGCGATGTCCGGGACCCGCGGCGTCACCCACACCCGCATGGCCACCGAGTCCGCGGTGACGGCCGCCGGCTCCCACCCCTACTCCGTCGCGGACGATCTCTGCCTGGTGCACAACGGCTCCTTCTCCAACCACCTCACCGTGCGCGACGAGCTGGAGCGCCACGGAGTGCGCTTCGGCTCGGACAACGACTCCGAGGTGGCTGCCCGGTATGTGGCGTCCCAGCTGGAGGAGGGCGCGGACCTCGAGACCGCCCTGCTGCGCCTGGGCGAGGTGTTCGACGGCTTCTACACCCTGGTGGTGACCACTCGGGACGGGATGGCCGTGGTGCGTGATCCCATCGCCTGCAAGCCCTGCGTGGTGGCCGAGACCGACGACTGGGTCGCGGTGGCCTCCGAGTTCCGGGCGCTGTCCGAGCTGCCCGGCATCGAGTCCGCCCGCGTGTTCGAACCCGAGCCCGGCCGCGTCTACACCTGGTGACCTCCGGGTCGGACATGTCCGTCCCGAACGCACTGCCCCGCCGCGCCCGATCCGAGACCCCCTCCAGGAGTGATCCCCGCATGAGCACCCTCCCGACCGCCGCACCGCGGCATCCCGCCGAGGCCGACGCCGCCGAGCACGTGAGTGTCGACCTGGCCGAGCAGTCCGTCCGCGAGCTCAACGCCGCCCTGCACGACCCCGCCGCCACTGCCACCCGCTGGACCGTGACCCATCCGCGTGGACTGCATTCCATCGCCGTCGGCGTGGACCGCGAGGTGCGGGTCGACGTCGAGGGCCACGTCGGCTACTACTTCGGCGGCATGAACAAGCACGCCACCCTCACCGTCTCCGGCAGCGCCGGGCAGGGCCTGGCGGAGAACATCATGTCCGGCCGTGTCCACGTCCACGGGGATGCCTCCCAGTCCGCCGCCGCGACCGGCCGGGGCGGGCTCGTGGTCATCGACGGCAACGCCTCCGCCCGCTGCGGGATCTCCATGAAGGGGGTGGACATCGTCGTCGGCGGCAGCGTGGGCCACATGTCCGCCTTCATGGCCCAGGCCGGCCGAATGGTGGTCTGCGGCGACGCCGGGGAGTCCCTCGGCGACTCGATCTACGAGGCCCGCCTCTACGTGAAGGGGTCGGTGGCCTCGCTGGGCACCGACTGCGTGGAGAAGCAGATGCGGGACGAGCACCGCCGGGAGCTCGCCGGGCTGCTGCAGGCGGCCGGGCGCACCGAGTCCCCGGAGGAGTTCCGCCGCTACGGCTCGGCTCGGCGGCTCTACCACTTCACCGCCGACAACTCGAAGGCCTACTGAGCCCGTTCCGGCTGGGCCGCCCGCTGCGGCCCGGATGCCCCGCCCGAGCAGACACACCCGCCTGTCCCCGTACAGGGACGTCACGGAGAGGACACCCCTCATGCCCCAGCAGAACCAGACCGCAGCCCAGGTCCGCGCGGACGCCGTGCCCGGGCCCGGCGACCACGGCCTGCGCGAGTCGGCCACCTTCGACCGCGCCACCATCCACGCCATCCAGCGTGCCGCCGAGACCGGTGTCTACGACATCCGAGGATGGGGTGCCAAGCGGCGGGTCCCGCACTTCGACGACCTGCTCTTCCTGGGAGCCTCCGTCTCCCGCTATCCCCTGGAGGGCTACCGGGAGAAGTGCGCCACCGACGTGGTGCTGGGGGACCGGCACGCGAAGACCCCGCTGCATCTGGACATCCCGATCACCATCGCCGGCATGAGCTTCGGCGCGCTGTCCGCCAACGCCAAGGAGGCCCTGGGCACCGGAGCCTCGGCCGTGGGCACCTCCACCACCACCGGCGACGGCGGCATGACCGATGAGGAGCGCGACCACTCCGACACCCTCGTCTACCAGCTGCTGCCCTCCCGCTACGGCATGAACCCGGACGACCTGCGGCGGGCCGACGCCATCGAGGTGGTCGTGGGCCAGGGCGCCAAGCCCGGCGGTGGCGGCATGCTGCTGGGCCAGAAGATCACCCAGCGGGTGGCCGAGATGCGCACCCTGCCGCAGGGCATCGACCAGCGCTCGGCCTCCCGACATCCGGACTGGACCGGCCCGGACGACCTGGAGATCAAGATCGGCGAGCTGCGTGAGATCACCGACTGGGAGAAGCCGGTGTTCGTGAAGGTCGGCGCCACCCGCCCCTACTACGACACCTCCCTGGCGGTGAAGGCCGGGGCGGACGTCGTGGTCCTGGACGGCATGCAGGGCGGCACCGCCGCCACCCAGGAGGTGTTCATCGAGCACGTCGGCATCCCGATCCTGGCGGCCGTGCCCGAGGCCGTCCGTGCCCTGAAGGACATGGGCATGCACCGGAGGGTCCAGCTGGTGGTCTCCGGCGGGATCCGCAACGGCGCCGACGTCGCCAAGGCCATGGCCCTGGGCGCCGATGCGGTGTCCATCGGAACCGCCGCGCTGATCGCCCTGGGAGACAACAGCCCCCGCTACCGGGACGAGTACGCCGCCCTGGGGTCTGCCCCGGGCTACTACGACGACTTCCAGGACGGCCGAGACCCGGCCGGCATCTCCACCCAGGATCCGGAGCTCTCCGCCCGGCTGGACCCGGTGGAGGGCGGTCGGCGGGTGGAGAACCTGCTGCGGGTGATGACCATGGAGGCCCAGACCATCGCCCGGGCCTGCGGCAAGTCGGACCTGCGCCACCTCGAGCCGGAGGACATGGTGGCCCTGACCCTGGAGGCCTCCGCCATGGCGAAGGTCCCGCTGGCCGGCACCGACTGGATCCCCGGCACCCGCTGACCACCGCTCCGCAGGACCACTGGACCACGGAAGGACACGCCCCGGAGGTCCGCCGCGCCGTGGCTGTGACGTGGACCGGCGGTGCCGCTCGGCCCGTGGCCGGCGGGATGGGGCACAATGCTGTCCATGACTGCCCAGGTTCCCTCCGCCCCGGCTCCCGGCGAGCCGGATCCGCTGTCCGAGACCGCCGCCGTGCCTCTGGGCGGACGGGTGCCCCCCGTTGAGGGCAGGCAGCAGGGGACGACGGCGGCGCCGCCTGCGGCGGATCCCGCCCCGGCGATCCCCGCGGACTCCTCTGTGGGGGAAGATCCGGAGGAGCCGGTGGGCGGGCGTCTGGAGCGTTCCATCGGCGACCAGGTGAAGTTCTACCGCACCGCGCTGGGGATGACCGCCACCGAGCTGGCCAGTGTGACGGGCCTGTCCAAGGCGATGATCTCCAAGATCGAGCGGGCCGCCACCTCCTGCTCCCTGAAGACCCTGGACCTGCTGGCCACCGGCCTGGGCATCCCGGTCACCGAGCTGTTCCGAGGCCTGGACCGCAAGCACCAGGCGGTGCACACCGCCGCAGGCGAGGGGGCCGTGGTGGTCCGCTCCGGCTCCGCCTCGGGCGTGGAGTACCGCACCCTCGGGGCCCTGCCGCACCGGACCAAGTCGATGCGTCCGGCCCTGATCACCTTCGCCGAGGGCGCTGACATCTCAGAGACGTTCCAGCATCCGGGCAGCGAGTTCATCCATGTGCTGGCCGGCGCGCTGGTCTACGCCCACGGCGACCGCCGGTATCACCTGCGCACCGGGGACTCGCTCTACTTCGACGGGGAGGCTCCGCACGGGGTGGCCCAGCTGCTGGCCACCCCGGTGCGGATGCTGTCAGTGGTGGACGCCCCGGCCGGCTCGGGCTCCGACGGGCACAACTGAGCCGACGGGCACGGCCGGACCGCCCCCGGGACGTCGGTCAGGAGTCGTAGCGGGCGCCCTCGGGCTTGGGCCGCATGACCAACAGCACGATCATGACGATCCATCCCACGGCCGGGATCAGACCCAGCAGGACCAGCCAGCAGCTCATGTTCGCATCGTGCAGCCGACGCACGGCCAGGCCCAGCATGGGCAGGATGTGGGCGACGGTGAACACGAACATCAGGAGGGAACCGACGATGTTCTGGTCCGGCAGACCGGAGGAGGTCGTCCCGGCCGCGTCCACCGCAGCTGTGACCTTCCTCACCGGCGGGGCGGGGCGGGACATCAGGCCGGGCAGCGGCCCGGTGAGTCGGGACCGCCCGGGCCGCTCGACCTGCCTCCTGCCCGCGCGGCACACTGGTGTCCATGGACTCTGGGTTCTTCGCCGGACGGCTGGCGCACACGGACGTGCTGCACATGCAGCAGACGACCTCCTTCATGTCCAACGACTTCGAGGTCACCGATGCCCAGGAGCGGCCGGTGCTGCGGGTGCGCACCACCGGCTCCGGCGCGAGCCGCTTCTTCATGGGCAACCGGTCCTTCGTGATCGAGGACGCGGAGACCGGCCGCACGCTGTTCGGCTTCGAGGACGTGGTCACGTGGGGCCGGGACCGGATGTCCATGGTGGATGCCGAGGGCCTGCCGCTGGCACGCCTGCGCCGGGAGCACGCGTTCTTCAGCACCAAGGTGAGCTGCCAGGTGGTGGACGGCACCGAGTTCGAGATCGTCGGCAACGCCTGGGGAAAGGCCTACCAGGTTCACGCCCGCGGGGTGCAGATCGCCGCCGTCGAGCGGCGCTGGGCGGGTCTGTCCCGCGGACTCATGGGGCACTCCCGCTACGAGGTGACGCTGGACCCGTCCATGCCGCCCATCGTGCGCTGCGCCGTGGTCGGCACCGTCCTGGGCCTGGACCTGATGCGGGCGAAGGACCAGTCGAGCAGCTAGACGGAGGCGAGCGGACGTCGTCGGGGGTCCGGCCGGGGCGCGCAGGCGCCCTGACCGCACCGTGACGCCGGCAGGCCCGCCCGGGCGGCTGGCCGCGCCTGCGGGACTAGACTGCCGCGGGTGGACTTCGGCGCCTACTTTCGACTTCTCAGGGACTCGCGCATCCGGAACCTGCTGGGCGTGGGGTTCATCGCTCGCTTCCCGCACAGTGCGGCGGGCGTGATCCTGACCTTCCACGTGGCGGCGACGATGGGCCTGGGGTACGGCACCGCCGGCTTCGTGGTGGCGGCCATGACGCTGGGCATCGCGGTGGGCGCCCCCTGGCGCGGCCGGGTGATCGACAACAAGGGCCTGCGCCGTGCCCTGATCCCCTCGGTGATCGGTGAGGCGCTGATCTGGCCGGTGGTGGCGTATCTGCCGTTCCCGTTCATCCTTGCCGGCGTCTTCCTCGGCGGCGTGCTCACGGTTCCCGTGTTCTCCGTGGTGCGGCAGGGGCTGGGCGTGCTGGCCAAGGGCCGGGACCGGCAGACGGCGTTCGCCCTGGACTCGATCATCACCGAGGGCGTGTTCATCATCGGCCCGACGCTCGGCGGCATCATCGCGGCCACCGGCAACTCGTCGCTGGGCCTGGTGGTCGTGGGCCTGTCCGGCGCGGTGGGCGGCGCCCTGCTGATGTGGTTCAACCCGCCGACCCGCTCCTGGCAGCTGGAGGCCGGCCCGCAGCGCGAGGACGCCTATACGGAGGAAGAAGACCGTGAGCAGGCGGTGGCCCAGGCGGTCACCGGCGCCCCCATGCACCTGGACGTGGCGGCGGCGGACCTGGCCACCGGCGCGATCCCGGTGGTCACCTCCGCCATCCCGGCCGTGACCGGTGCCCTGCCGGTGATCAAGGCGGACGGCTCCGGGCCGGTGTCTCCGGATGCCCGGACCCGCCGGACCGGGCGCGCCGAGCGCCTGCGGCAGTGGCGCCGGAACTCGTTCGGGTGGATGAACCGGGCCTCGGTGGCCACGCTGCTGGTGGCCGTGGGCGCCGGCTTCTGCCTGATCGGCACCGAGGTGTCCATCATGGCCACGCTGCAGCACGCGGGGCAGGCCGCCTCGGTGGGTGTGGTCTTCGCCCTGTGGTGCGGTGCCTCCGCGGTGGGCGGGGTGTTCTACGGAGCCACGCATCGGGACGTCTCCCCGACCGTCCTGATGGGCCTGTTCGCCCTGGCCTCCCTGCCGATGGCCCTGGCCTGGGATCTGTGGTCCCTGGCGCTGCTGTCCATCCCGTCCGGCCTGCTCACCGCGCCCACGCTGGCGGCGGCATCGGGCCGCCTGTCCCGGCTGGTGCCGGAGGAGCGCCGCGGTGAGGCGATGGGCTTCTACGGTTCCTGCATGACGGCCGGCTCGGCGGCAGGCGCCCCGCTCTGCGGTGCCGCGATCGAGGCCTTCTCCCCGGTGGCCGGCTTCTACACGGCCGGTGCGGTGGGCGCGGTGATCGCCGTGGCCTCCCTGCTGCTCTCGGCCAGCGCCCGCCGCCGCGGCATCCACGGGGAGTACTGAGCCAGTCCGGTCGGCTTCGCCGCCGGTTTCCCGACGACGGCACTGGCCTCCGTCAGTGAGGCGGCGTCACCGCAGCAGCTCGTGGATGCGCTGGACCATGAGGTCGGTGAGCGCCTCGTCGTAGTCGTCTGTGGAGGAGTCCATGAACAGGTGGCCGGCGGTGTCGTACTCGAAGAGGTCGGCCGGGTTGTCCGGCTCCTCGGCGGAGGCGGCGTAGGAGAGGGCCAGCGGCAGGTCCTCGTCCTTCACCCACGGGTCCTCGCTGGCTAGGTGCACCTGCAGGGCCACGTGAGGCATCCACAGAGGGGCGTAGGCGTTCAGCGGCAGGGCGGCGGACATGGCGATGCAGGCGCGGAACGCCGGGACGGTCTGCGCGGCCTTGAAGGCGGGGCAGACGCCCATGCTGATGCCGGCGAGCACGGAGGCCTGGCGGTATTCGGCGGTGGCGGCGATGCCGCGGGAGACGATCTCGTCCATGCCGACCTGCTGCAGGTGGGCGACGCCCTCCTCCACGGTGGCGAAGGTCGTGCCCTGGTAGAGGTCCGGCAGGTGCACGGTGTGGCCGCCGGCCTCGATCCTCTCGGCGAGAGCACGGACGCCGTCGGTGAGGCCGAGCGCGTGGTGGAACAGCAGGATCTGGCTCATGCGCTCAGCCTAGATCAGATGGGGTCGGTGTCCTCTGCCGGGGGAGGCGTTTCACAGGTGGGCTTCGGTGCGCCGTCGCGTCCCACGGTGCGCGCAGGTCACGGCGGTGGGAAGGGGAGCTGGGCAGGAGCGCCGGGCTCGGGGTGGTCGGCGTCGATCAGGACGGCGCGCCCCGGCACGTGCAGGACCTCGGTAAGCCTGGGCCACATCATCCGCTGCTCCGGGGTGGTGCCGGCCGGCACGTAGAGCCGACGGGGCAACTGCGCGAGCAGGCGCGAGGAGGCCAGCTCCCGACCGCCGACGGCGGCGACGCGGATACCACGCGATCCGTCCGTGCCGAGGTGGTGGACCAGGAGCTCCTCCAGTCCGCGATAGGACCGAGGGCAGCGCAGGGAAGCCCACGCGGCCCACCCGGAGATCAGCAGGGTGCCGCCGGTCTCTGCCAGTGCGGCCGCAGACTCGAGGACTGCCTCGACGGGCTCCTGCGGTCCGTCCGGGGTGAGGACACGCCAACGGCGGGGAACGTCGTGTGGGGTGCCGTTCCGTTCTGACTCCGGTGTCCCGGTGCCGTCGAGGTGGAGGACGTGCTCGCCGGTGCCGATGAGGTCTTGCCGAAGCCGTGCGATCAGCAGATCGCGTCCCCCTCGCGGTTCGATGAGCCAGGCGGTGCTCGCCTCCGGGCCGGCGTCGGCATCGAGCCGACGATGGCGACCGGACGCGGTGTCGTCCACGAGGGCGAGCGGAACGGCTCCCGATGCCTGCGGGGTCCAGCTCTCCGGCAGCGGCGGAGACAGGATCGGGTCCGGGACGGGAAGGGCGGCTCCCTCCGTGAGGGCAGCCAGCTCGGCGACGACCTCGCTCCAGAGGGTCGGGGCGACCTGCTGGATCTCTGCGGCCCCGGGACGGACCCATCGGCGGGCGGCGTCAGAGCGGACCCACGTTGCGGCCCGAAAGGTGCGTGGTGCCCTCCCCTGCCCGACATGGACGACGGTTCCCGGCTGATCCGACGGAATGCGTGCCGCCCCGGCAAATCCGGTCAGGTCCCACGACTCCTGCTCCGTGGCTGTGCGTAGGCAGAGCACCGAACCGAGATTCGAGCGGATGTCCGCACTTACGCTCCCGGTCGCCCGCTGAGTCGCCAAGACGAGGTGGAATCCGAGGGATCGCCCGGTGGCTGCAAGACGGCGCAGCACCTCGGAGGCCTCCGGGTGTTCGTCGATGAGCACACGCAGTTCGTCCACTGCCACGACGAGCCGGGGGAGCGCCATGCCCGGAACGCGGCGGCGGAACTCGGGATAGTCGCTGACCCGGTGGGCCGCGAACAGCTCCTCGCGGCGGCGGAGCTCGGCGCCGACGGCGTCCAGCGCACGGAGGGAGGCGGAGGCGACGTGGTTGGTCTCCACGCTCATGGTGTGGGGCAGCTGCTCGAGACACGAGAACGAGGCGCCGCCCTTGAAGTCCAGCAGGACGAGCGCCACCTCGGACGGTGGGTGTGTGGCACACAGCCCGGTCAGCATCCCCAGGAGCAGGTCGGACTTGCCGGACCCGGTGGTGCCGGCGACGAGGACATGGGGACCGTCCGCCACGAAGTCGAGGTCGACCTGGGCATGGCCGCCCTCGTCCGGTCCGACGAGGGGCGTCACCAGCTCCTCCACCGCAGCCCGGACACCCGGTGCCGTGGGCACGCGCAGGGGCGTCGGAGCGGTTCCGGGCCGCAGGCCAGGTGCTGCTGCGGCCATATCCGAGGCGATCTCCTCCACCCACCAGCAGGCGGTGCGGACGGAGACCTTGCAGGCGTGGAGATCCTCCAGGTCCTGACCTTCGGCGCCGAGGCGGGCGCTGCCGTCGCTGATGTCGATCAGGTCCTCGCCGTCGGCGGCGCGGACTGCGCCTTCCACCACCGTCACCTCGGCCCAGCGCTCGCCGGACGACGGGACGGCCGTGGCGGAGCCGGCAGGGCAGCGCCGCGACCACGCCCGCCGGAGGGGAGCGACGATCCGCCCGGACGGCAGGGTGAGCAGGACGCCCGCCGCACCCGGTCCGGTCTGCCACAGCAGGCCGGTGTCCGCGGAGCAGACGGCGAACCCGAGGCCACGGCGCGAGGTCTGAAGCAGCAGCTGAACCACCAGCCACCGAAGCACGCCGTCGTGTTCGGGCCCGGCGCCGGCCACGCGCACGGCCGCCCCGGGGGCCGGGCGGCTCAGCACCGGCTGTCGACGCACCGTGTCGGGGCGCCAGCGCTCTTGGCGCACCGGGTCGTCGACGGGGAGTTCTCCTATTCCCGAGCCCCAGTGCAACACCGGCGGCAAGAACGTGGTTCCGCGATCCTCCGCAGCGGCGTCGGCCTGCAGCGCAAACCTGTCGGCCGAAGGGGACCGGCACGCCCGGGTGAGCGACAGCGGAGTGAGGGCGCTGCGCTCCCGTTCCTCGATGACGGCGTCCACCCGAGCGTGCAGGCGCCGGCGGAACAGGGTCCTGCTGCGACGCTGCAGCCCGAGCATCGTCCCCACGGCGACCACGGAGAGCAGCCCGAACAGCAGGAAGAACGCGCGTCCCGTGCTCACGGCCAGCACCACGCCGAGCAGCAGCGGTCCCACAGCCATGACGGCGGGGAGCACCAGGGACATCGGCGCCGGTGCGCCGGAGGTGTCGACGCGGGCCGTCGGCGGCACGGCGGCAGGCGGCAGCGGTTCTCCGGGGCCGCGCGCCACCACGATGTCGGTCGTGCCCACAGCAACGGGCGACGCGTTCTGCCACGGCGAGGGACCGTCGTCGTCCACGCAGAGGCCTGACGAGGAGGCCGTCAGGGCGACGGGACGGGCCGGGGCGGTCGGATCCGCCAGACGCCACCGGCTGCCGCCGCGGCCGACCGTGGTGCCGCCCCTCGGGAACGGCACGACGTGTCCGGCGTCCGGGCCGCTCGCGGCCACGAGGCTCAGCTCCGGTCCCCGGAGGCGTCGATGTGCACCGGGCGGACGGGCGATGTAGCGGAGGCGGGAGCCTCGGCGACTCTCACACTCGAGCACGACGTCGGGGAAGTGCTCGGCCACAGCGCGGTCCTGATCCGCGGGGTGCGGCGGCAGGTCGGACACGATCCAGCTCTCGATGCCGGACATCCCCACGATCTCCACCGTCCAGGACATCAGGGCTCCCCTCCGTCGGTCGTGTCCGCGACCTGCCGCCGCGGCCGACGGCGCCGGAATCCCGTTCCCGGCGTCGCCGTGCGTCCCACCTTGCCCTGACGCCCGTACCGGGCGTCGAGTCAGGCCTGCGATCTGTGGAAAACCCTTCTCCGGGGCATGTCGGGTCCGCTCGCGGCACGCGTTGTCCACAGGTTCCGGAGGTGTGAGCCAGGCCACGGTACTGTGGGTGGCGGCGCGAGGGATGGCGCCGGAAACGGGAGACCCCAGCGGAGGGGGCTGCATCGGCATGTGCAGGAGGGACCAATGGAAGCAGTGCGCATCCTCGAATCGGAGCTGCGTGAGCTCATCCGACGGCGTGACATCGACCCCCAGCGGGAGCCCGAGTCGATGCGCAGGCTCATCAGCGACGCCACCACGGACTACGAGTCCCGGGCCATGAAGGGGTCCCTGCCCGCGCTCAAGGACCCCTCCGAGACTCAGCGGTGGCTCTTCGACCTGCTCGCCGGATTCGGTCCGCTCCAGCCTCTGCTGGACGACCCGAGCGTCGAGGAGTTCTGGCTGAACGCACCGGACGCGGTCTACTGCGCCCGCTCCGGACGCTCCGAGCTGACCGGCATCGTGCTCACGGAGCAGCAGGTCCGCGACACCGTGGAGATGATGCTCAAGTCCTCCGGGCGCCGCCTGGACCTGTCCACGCCGTTCGTGGACGCATCGTTGCCCGACGGCTCCCGTCTCCACGTCGCGATCCCGGACATCACCCGGCGGCACTGGGCCGTGAACGTCCGGAAGTTCATCGCCCGGGCGAACCGCCTGGACGATCTCGTGCGCGGCGGCTCGCTCACCGTCCAGGCCGCGAAGTTCCTCGACGCCGCAGTGTCCTCCGGCATGAACATCCTGGTCTCCGGGGCCACCCAGGCCGGAAAGACCACCATGCTCAACTGTCTGGCGGCCTCGATCGGTCCGCGGGAACGGGTGATCACCGTGGAGGAGATCTTCGAACTTCAGCTGCCGGTCCGTGACGTCGTCGGCATGCAGTGCCGCCAGCCGAACCTCGAAGGCCACGGAGAGATCCCGCTGCGTCGCCTCGTCAAGGAGGCACTGCGCATGCGGCCGGACCGCCTCATCATCGGCGAGGTCCGGGAAGCGGAGTCACTCGACATGCTCGTGGCACTGAACTCCGGCCTGGCCGGCATGTGCACCATCCACGCGAACTCCGCCTCCGACGCCCTCACCAAGCTCTGCACCCTGCCGCTGCTGGCCGGGGAGAACATCTCGCGGAACTTCGTCGTGCCGACCGTGGCGACCTGCATCGACGTGGTCGTGCACTGCGCCCGGGACCGGCAGGGCCGCCGCCAGGTGGAGGAGATCCTCACCGTCGGCTCGCGGGTGGAGGACGGCGTCATCGAGACCTCGACCCTGTTCCGCAGGGACAGCGAGGGGCAGCTGGTGGTAAACCAGGCCGCGAGCCTCGAGATGCCCCAGCTGGAACGTCACGGCATCGACATCCTCGACCTGGTGGGCGATCGCTGAATGGGCCTTCTTCTGGGACTGCTGCTGGGCGCCGGACTCTTCCTGGTCTGGTGGTCCTGCTGGAACGAGCCCGCGCCCGCCGAGGATGACGCCCCGGCGAGGCAGGGCAGGCTCCGCCGCCTGATCGCGCAGGCGGGCATCGCGCGCCTGTCTCCGGCCGGCGTGGTCGCCGCGATGGCCGGATGCGGCGTCTTCGCCCTCCTGCTCGTCCTGGCCCTGACCCGTGCCCTGCCGATCGCCCTGTGCTTCGCGCTCTTCGGCGCCGTGGTGCCCTACGCGCTGCTGTCCTTCCAGGCCCGGCGCCGCCACGTCCTCCTCCGTGACGTGTGGCCGGACGCGGTGGACCACGTCCGCTCGGCGATCCGTGCCGGTCTCACGTTGCCCGAGGCGCTCATGCAGCTGGGGGAGAACGGCCCTGAGGGGCTGCGCGAACCCTTCCAGGAGTTCAGCCGCGACTACCGCGCCGGCGCCCGCTTCCTCGATGCGCTCGAGGGACTCAAGGTCCGCATGTCCGACCCCGTTGCGGACCGGCTCGTGGCCGCGCTGCGCATGACACGTGAGGTCGGCGGCGCAGACATCGGCCAGCTGCTGCAGACCCTGTCCGAGTTCCTGCGCCAGGACGCCCGGGTCCGCTCCGAGCTGGAGGCCCGTCAGTCCTGGACCGTCAACGCGGCACGCCTGGCTGTGGCCGCGCCCTGGGTCGTCCTGTTGCTCATCGGCACGCAGCCCGTGGCCGTGGAGACGTATCGGACCGCGGCAGGAGCAGCAGTGCTGCTCGCCGGTCTCGTGGTCTCGGTCGTCTGCTACCAGCTGATGCTGCGCATCGGCGCGCTTCCCCAGGACGAGCGGGTGATCGCATGAACGGCATGACAGCGATCGCGCTGGGCCTCGGGCTGGCCCTGGGGCTCGGCCTGTTCCTCATCGTCCAGCACCTTCCGTGGGGATGGCGCCCGAGCCTGGCCGAGCGCGTCGAGCCGCAGATGCGGCACCACGCGCCCGCCTCGAGCCTGCTCGCCCAGGAGGGACCGGCCTCTCCCTGGTCCGGACTCGCCCGCATCGTCCAGCCGCTCCTCGGCGCCGGCATCGGTACCCTGCAGCGCTTCAACCCGGGGCAGGAGTCGCTGCGCCGCAAGCTCGATGCGGCCGGCAGCGACCTGTCCGTGGCCGACTACCGGGCCCAGCAGGTCGTCCTCGGCGTCGGCGGAGCGCTCGTGTCCACGCTGCTGGCCGTCACCCTCGTTGGCCTCGACCGCATCGGTGTCGTCGTGGCGGTGCTGCTGGTCGTCTCGTTCACTGGCTTGGCCGTAGTGGCGCGCGACTCGATGCTCGCCTCGGCCATCACCCGACGGCGCCGACGCATCCTCACCGAGTTCCCGTCCGTCGCCGAGCTCTTCGCCCTGTCCGTCAGCGCCGGCGAGAGCACCACCGGCGCCCTGGAACGGATCACCGTCACGGCCCGCGGAGAGCTGGCAGACGAGTTCGCCCGAACCCTGGCGGACATGAGAGCAGGGGCCTCGCTGGCCGCAGCCCTCAAGGCGTGCGGACGTCGGACCCAGCTGCCGCCGCTCGAGCGGTTCATCGACGGCATCCTCGTCGCCCTCGAGCGCGGCACGCCCCTGGCCGACGTCGTCAGGGCCCAGGCCCAGGACGTCCGGGAGCTGTCCAAACGCGAGCTCATGGAGGCGGCCGGGCGGAAAGAGGTCCACATGATGATTCCGCTCGTCTTCGGAATCCTTCCGCTGACCGTCCTCTTCGCAGTCTTCCCCGGCATCGCACTGTTGGACATCGGGATCTGACACGTCGGGGCACAACTGAATAGCCATCACCACCGAATCCGCCTGAGAGCCAGGCTGACACCACGAGAGGGGAACCCACCATGGATATCCAGACCAAGGCCATGATGATGCTGCAGTCCGTCGCCGCCTTCTTCGGCGACGCCCGTGAGCGCGCCGCAGACGAGCGCGGCGACGTGCCCGGCTGGGTCATGATCACGCTCATGTCCGCTGCCCTGGTCGCCACGCTGATCGCCATCGCCGGACCTGCGCTGAGCGGCATGTTCCAGCAGGCGATCCAGCAGGTGAACGACGCCGCCCGCTGACCGTGGGCCGTCGTCCGACCGCTCCGCACCGGAGCAATGCGCCGGCTCCGCCCCGGTGCCGCCCGTTACGGGCCGGCCCGTCGGCGGGGGAGCGAGGCAGCGCCGTGGCCGAGAGCACCATGGTGCTGGCCTTGCTGGCGGTCCTGTTCCTGACGCTGGTCCAGGGGGCGATCGCCGTCCACGCCCGCAACGCGATGATCGACGCTGCCAGTGCCGGCGCCCGCTACGGAGCACTGGCGGATCGCACGGCGGCAGACGGAGTCGCCCGGGCCGAACAGGTCCTGGCAGCCGGCTCGGTGACCGCCCTGGGCACCAGCGTGTCCGCCGAGGACCTCAGCGACGGCGGCACCCCGGTCCTGCGGGTCACCGTCACCGGCACCATGCCCGTGCTCGGGCTGTGGCATTCGCCGATCGAGTGGGAGGTGCACGGCCATGCCTTCCGGTACTGACGAGCAGGCTCGCCCTGTTCCATCGGGACCGAGCCGTGGGGTGATGGCGAACCGTCTCCGGGAGGACAGGGGATCCGCCGTGGTCGAGTTCCTCGGCCTGACGTTCGTCCTGCTGGTCCCGCTGTTCTACGTGCTCCTGTTCGTCTCCCAGGCACAGGCCGCCGCCTACGGCGCGGTCGCCGCCGCCGACCAGGCCGCACGGGCCGCGGTATCCCAGGAACAGGGCACGGCCGGCGCGTCGGTGCACGCGGTCGCCCAGAGGACGCTCAAGGACTACGGCGTGCTGGCGGACATGTATGACGTCCACGTGCAGTGTGATCCCGGCAGCTGCCTCGAACGCCAGCCGGGCATGGTCGCGCAGGTCCAGGTGCGGGTGGAGGTGCCGCTGCCGGTGCTGGACCAGCTCTTCGGGATCACCGCCGCACCGGTCACCGTCACCTCGGACGCCCGCCACCGGGTGCCCCGCTTCTGACGGCGCCCTGACCCGGGCTCCGGCACCGCCGACCTGCCGCCGCATGAAGGGAACAACGATGCGCAGACGCCTCGCCGCCGAGGACGGCCAGACCACGCCGTTGGTCATCGGCATGACCGTGATCGTCCTCGCCCTGGTCCTGGTGATGTTCGCCGCCACCTGGGTGAACGTGCAGGCGCGCCAGCTGCAGTCCCTGGCGGATGGGGCGGCGGCATCCGGTGCCGAGGCGGTCGCGTTCGCGCTGGACACCGGCCCCGGACTCGCCCTGACGGACGCGGAGGCCCGGCAGGCCGTAAACGAGTACCTCGCAGCAGTGGGGGCCACGGAGACCGTTCCGGGGCTGGCGGGCGTCCACGCCCACGTTGCGCCGGACGACACCACGGTCGTCGTCACGCTCACCGGCACCGCCGACGTGCTTCCGCTGCCGCCGGCCTTCGCCGACGTGCTCCCGGCCCGGGTGCCGATCTCCGCGGAAGGGAGCTCCCGCACGTCGCTCCAGCGCTGACCACCTGACGGACACCCACCACGGCGGCAGGGTCCGTCCACCCCCGCCGACACGCCGTCCACCGGCCGGGCCGGCCAGCGGTTCATGAACACCTTTCATGAACACCTGTCATGAGCACCTCTCATGAACACCTCCCTGCGGTCTCATGAACGCCTCATGGACCCTGCCTAGCGTCGTCCCCATCGATCGGCACAGGGCCGGTCACGGACGGCTTCAGGAGGTGCCATCCCATGGGCATCAGCGTGGCGCTCTACTCGCACGATTCGGTGGGCCTCGGCCATGCCCGGCGCAACCGGGCCCTGGCCTGGGCGCTGGCGAACTCCCTGCCGAAGCTCACCGGCGAGGAGGTCACCGGCATGCTGATCGCCGGCCACCCGGACGCCCCGCAGGACTCCCTCCCGGAGGGCTGGGACTGGCTGCTGCTGCCTGGGTTCTCCCGCACCGCCGGCGGCTACGCGGCCCGCAACATCGGCATGTCCGTGCAGGATCTGGCGGACATGCGCTCCGGTGTCATCGCCTCCGCCCTGGACGCGTTCGCCCCGGACCTGTTCATCGCGGACCGCCACGCGTTCGGCGTGGACAGCGAGCTCAAGCCGGCCCTGTCCCAGCTGCGCCAGAACCACGGCACCGCCACCGTCCTGGGGCTGCGGGACGTGCTGGACACCCCGGCCGCCGTGCGGGGCGAATGGGAGACGATCGGTGGCGCCGCCGAGGTCGCCGCCCACTATGACGCCCTCTGGGTCTACGGGGACCGCGCCGTCTACGACCCCACCGCCACCGGCGAGATCCCCGCGGACCTGGCCGAGCTCACCCGCTTCACCGGCCTGCTCTCCCGCGGCCGTCCGGAGGACGAGGGCGCCCCGCTGCAGACCCCGTACATCCTCACCTCCGTCGGCGGCGGCTCGGACGGCGTGGACGTCCTGCTCGCCGCCGCCGGTGCCGAGGTCCCGGCCGGGCACCGCCACATCATCGTCACCGGCCCGCAGATGCCCGCCGCAGACGTCGCCCGGGTCCGCGAGGCCGCCGCTGCCAACCCGTGCTCGGCCCCGGTCACCGGCGCCGAGGGCGTCGCCCGCCCCGGCATCGAGGTCCGCCGCGCCGTCGGCAACCTGCCGGCCCTGCTCACCCACGCCGCGGCCACCGTCTGCATGGGCGGCTACAACTCCACCGCCGAGGTCCTCGCCACGGACACCCCGGCCCTCGTGGTCCCGCGCGCCTCCCGCCGCGCCGAGCAGCCGCGCCGCGCCGCCGCCCTGGCCGCCGCCGACGCCGTGGACACCGTGCCCATGGCCGACGTCTGCCCCGCCGTGGTGGGCCACTGGCTCACCGACGCCGTCACCCGCCGCGTAAACCGCGCCCACCTGGACCTGGACGGCCTCGCGCACATCGGACCGCTCGCCGCGGACGTCGTGCGCTCCTGCCGCACCCGCCATCGCGCCGCCCGCACCGTCCTCAGCGGCGAGGCCGCCGCCCTGCCCACCCGCTCCATCGATTCCTCCCTGGAGGCCCAGAATGCCTGCTGAGACCCCCGTGATCGGCTACGTCCTGAAGATGTACCCGCGCTTCTCCGAGACCTTCGTGGTCTCCGAGATCCTGGCCCGCGAGGCCCAGGGCGAGAAGATCGTCATCTTCTCCCTGCGCCCCACCACGGACGCCCGCTTCCACCCCGAACTGGCCCGCGTGAAGGCCCCGGTGGTGCACATCGGCCGCCCCACCTCCGCCCACCGCCTCTGGCAGGGCCTGGCCGGCGCGGTCGCCGCGGACGGCGGGGACCACGGGGACGGCTCCCTGACCGCCGGCATCGCCGCGCACCTGCCCGAGCTGGTGGCCCTGGGCCATGACGACGCCCACCAGGCCGTCGAGGTCGCCCGGGCCGCCCGTGAGCACGGCGTCACCCACCTGCACGCCCACTTCGCGTCCGTGGCCACCACCGTGGCCCGCATGGCGTCCAAGATCGCCGGGCTGCCGTACTCCTTCACCGCCCACGCGAAGGACATCTTCCATGAGGACGTGGACCCGCAGGACCTGCAGGCCAAGTTCGCGGACGCCCACCACGCCGTCACCATCTCCCAGTACAACGTGGACGATCTGAAGCGCCGCTTCCCCGAGTCCACCGGCACCCTGAGGCTCGTCCGCAACGGCCTGGACCTGGACCGCTTCCCCTACGTGGAACGCCCGGCCCGCACCGCCGACCGCCCGGCCCGCCTGCTGGCCGTGGGCCGCCTGGTGGAGAAGAAGGGCTTCGAACACGTCGTCGAGGCCGTCGCCCGCCTGCGGGCCGCCGGCCATGAGGTCACCGCGGAGATCGCCGGGGACGGCCCGCTCGCCCCCACCCTGCGCCGCCGTATCGAGGAGCTCGGCCTCACCGAGCACGTGCACCTGCTCGGCGCCCTCACCCAGGCCGAGGTGGCCGAGCTGCTCGGCACCCGGGACGTCTTCGTGGCCCCCTTCGTGGTCGGCGCGGACGGCAACGCGGACGGCCTGCCCACCGTGCTGCTCGAGGCCATGGCCCGCGGCCTGCCCTGCGTGGCCGCAGACGTCACCGCCGTCGGGGAGGTCGTCAAGACCGGCCGGACCGGCTGGCTCGTACCCACCGGAGACACCGCCGCACTCACCGAGGCCGTGGCCGAGGCGATCGCCCCGGACGCGGACCACTCCGGACTCACCGCCGCCGCCCGCGCCCAGGTGGAGGAGCTGTTCGGCTCCGCCGGCCAGGCGGCCCGCCTGCGGGACCTCGTGACCGCCTGAGAGGAGCCACCCATGCAGATCGCCTACCTGCTCGCCGATCCGGGCATCGGCCCCTTCGGCACCAAGGGCGCCTCGGTGCACGTCCAGGAGATCACCCGTGCCCTGCGCGGCCTCGGCCACCAGGTCACCGTGTACTGCCTGCGCCGCGGGGACAAGAAGGGCGTCGAGTCCGTGCCCGCGGACCTGGCGGACCTGAAGGTCGAGGTGGTCCCGGTCGCCTCCGCCGCCGGCTCCGCCGAGCGCGAGGTCGAGCTGCGCCGCGCCGGGGACCGCATGCTGGCCGCCGCCGCGGCCGACGGCGCAGACCTGGTCTACGAACGCTACGCCCTGTTCTCAGACGTCGGCGCCCGCCTGGCCGCCACCCTGTCCCAGAACGCCGGCCGCCGGATCCCGCTGGTGATGGAGGTCAACGCCCCGCTGGTGGCCGAGCAGTCCGCGCACCGGTCCCTGCATGACGTGGACACCGCCCTCGCCCTCACCGAGTCCGCCCTGTCCGCCGCGGACGTGGTCTCCTGCGTCTCCGAGCCGGTCGCCGCCTGGGTCCGCCGGGACGTGCCGGCCGCCGCCGCGGCCACCGTGGTCATCCCGAACGGCGTGAACACCGAGCGCATCCGCCCCCTCTCCCGGCACGCCGCCTCCGGCGCGTTCCTGCACGACGACGGCGGCTCGCCCGAGCCCGCCGCCCGTGGGTTCACCGTGGGCTTCCTCGGCACGCTGAAGCCCTGGCACGGCACCCAGACCCTCCTGGACGCGGTCGCCGCGGCCGGCGCGGCCGCCGCCGACTGGCGGATCGAGTTCTGCGGTGCCGGACCCCAGCTTCAGGCCCTGCGCGAGCAGGCCGAGCGCCTCGGCCTGGGTCAGGCGACCACGTTCCACGGCGCCGTCGCCCCGGAGCAGGTGCCGGCCGTCGTCGGGACCTGGGACGTGGCCACCGCCCCGTACCCGCGGCCGCAGAACCCGGAGGACCACTACTTCTCCCCGCTGAAGGTCTACGAGTACCTCGCCGCCGGGGCCACCGTGGTGGCCTCGGCCGTCGGGGAGATCCCGCAGGTCCTCGGCGCCGGCGAGCCGGACGCCGAGGGCGTGGCCGTCGGCAGCCGCGGCGTGGCTGTCCGCCCCGGCGACGCCCAGGCGCTCGCCGCCGCGCTGACCCGGCTGGCCGCGGATCGGGAGCTCACCGCCGCGCTCGCCGCCGCCGGCCGCGCGGACGTTCAGGCCCACCACACCTGGGCCCACCGTGCCGCGGACCTGCTCCGCCTGGTCCGGGAGCGCACCGCCTGATGACGTCCTCCCCGAAGACGAGGTCCCGGAAGCAGCAGGGGCCGGGCCCGACCCGCCGCACCCTCGCCCTCATCCGCCCGCACCTGGGCGAGCACCGCACGCTGATCCTGGTGGGCATGCTCGCCCTGATCGGGGACGTGGTCTTCCGCATCCTCGAGCCGTGGCCGGTGAAGATCGCCGTGGACGCCGTGACCGTCGCCCTCGGCGCGCAGGTCTCCGCCGCCACCGGGCTGAGCGGGGACATCACCGGCACCCTGGTCACCTGGGCGCTGATCCTCGCCGGCATCGTGGCCGGGCGCGCGGTCTGCAACTACATCTCCACCATCGCCTTCGCCAAGACCGGCGTGAAGGTGGTGACCCGGCTGCGCGCACGGGTGTTCGACCACATCCAGTCCCTGTCCCTACGCTACCACACGCAGGCCTCCGTGGGAGACACCTCCCAGCGCCTGGTGGGGGACATGGGCCGCCTGCAGGAGGTCGCGGTCACCGCGGGTCTGCCGCTGATCGGCAACCTGCTCACGGTGGTGGTGCTGTTCGCGGTGGTCATGGTCCTGAACCCCACGCTGTCTGTGGTGGTGCTGGCCACCGGGGCCGTCTACCTGGTGATCTCCAGGATCGCCACGCCCAAGATCACCCGGGCCTCCCGCAAGACCCGCAAGGGCGAGGGCGCCCTGGTCGGGGACGCCGCCGAGGCGCTCGGCGCCATCCGGGTGGTCCAGGCCTACGGCCTCGAGGACACCGTGGCCGCCGGCTTCGCCGCCGGCAACCAGAAGGCGCTGAAGGCCGGCATCAAGGCCCGCAAGCTCGCCGCCGGCCTCGAACGCTCCACGGACGTGCTCGTGGGCCTGTCCACCGCCGTGGTCCTCGGCTTCGGAGGCCTGCAGGTGATGCAGGGCGCCATGACACCGGGGGACATGGTGCTGTTCCTCATGTACCTGAAGACCGCCATGAAGCCGCTGCGGGACATGGCCAAGTACACCGGCCGCATCGCCCGCGCCGCCGCCTCGGGCGAACGCATCGCGGACCTGATGGACGAGCAGATCGAGATCCAGGACCCCGAACACCCCGTCCCCATGAAGCAGGTGGTCGGGGACGTGGTCTTCGACAGGATCTGCGCCAAGGACGGCCACGGCCGCCCGCTGTTCACCGGGCTGGACCTGATGATCCCGGCCGGGCAGCGCGTCGGCCTGCTCGGCCCCTCCGGTGCCGGCAAATCCACCCTCGCCGGCTACCTGCTGCGCCTGGCGGACACCGGCTCCGGCGCCGTGCTCGTGGACGGCTACGACACCCGCAAGGTCACCCGGGCGGACCTGCGCTCGCACGTGTCCATCCTGCTCCAGGAGTCCGTCCTGTTCGCCACCACCGTGCGGGAGAACATCCGCTACGGTCGCCTGGACGCCACGGACGAGCAGGTCGAGGACGCCGCGGTCCGCGCCGGTGCGGACGAGTTCATCAGGGCGCTGCCGCAGGGCTATGACACCATGCTCGGCGCCCGCGGAGACACCCTCTCCGGCGGCCAGCGCCAGCGCATCGCGATCGCCCGCGCCCTGGTGCGCCGCGCACCGATCGTCATCCTGGACGAGCCCACCACCGGCCTGGACCCGGCCTCCCGCGCCCTGGTGGAGGAGTCCCTCTGGACGCTCACCCAGGGCCGCACCACGCTGGCCATCACCCACGACCTCTCGATGATCCGCGAGCTGGACCGCGTGCTCTGGCTGGAGGACGGCCGGATCGTGGAGGACGGCTCCCCGGCGGAGCTGCTCCGTCGCCCGGACACCCGGGTGGCCCAGTGGGCCGCGCAGCAGCGCGTGGCAGCGGCCGAACGCCAGGAGGAGAGCGCATGACCCCCGCCCAGCACACGGCCGACGCCGAGCGCGCCGCGCTCACCGCCCTGCCCGGCGTGGAGCAGGTCCTCTCGGACGCAGGCCTGTCCCGGATCATCGGTCGCCGCGTGCAGGCCGTGCACGAGCGTGTGAAGCCCGGGCGGTCGATCGTCGTCTCCTGGCGTGCCCTCGGCGCAGACGGCACCGAGCCGCTCGACGCCCCGCTCGCCGAGGCCGGCCACGGCTGGCTGATGCTCACCCGGGACCAGGACAAGGCGGACTCCGCCCTGCGCCGCGCCGAGCGCATCGGCCGGGCCGACCACGTCCGCGTCCACCGCTGGGACGGGGACGCCACCGTCCTCTGGGGAAGCCTCTGGACCGACCCGGCGCTCGCGGTGCCCCTGGACCGGGCCCGCGCCGCGCTCGCCGAGCGCCGCCCGGACGCCGCCTGGACCGTGCTGCGCCACAACCCCAGGCGCCGCGCGGTCGTGCGGGTGGGAGACGAGGTCGTCCGCATCCACGCGCGCCGCCTGGACGAGCCCGGCGGCATGGTCGCCACCGTCGCCCGCTGGGCCGCCGCCGGGGTGCCGGTGGTGCCGCTCGAGCCGGTCGGCACCAAGGGCACCGCCGCGTCCTCCCCGTTCTGGGGCGCCGGGGACCTCCAGGCCGTCCCTGTCGCGTCCGCCGCCGAGGCCGCCGGAGAGGCGGTCGCCGCCGTGCACGCCCTGCCCGCCGCCGGCTCGCCACTGCCTCCATTCGTCCCGGACGCCCCGGTCGCGGCCGAGGCGATCGCGTCGTCGGCTGCCTGGCTGGATGAGGTCGTCCGGGACGCTGCCGCGCACCTGCAGCCGCTGCTCGAGGCGTCCTGCGCCCAGGACCCCGCCGTGGAGCTGCACGGCGACTGGTCCCCGGACCAGGTCCTCTCCGCCGCCGCCGACGGCACCGGGGGAGTGCGGATCATCGACGTGGACCGCGCCCGCACCGGCCCCGCCGCCGTGGACCTCGGTTCCTGGAACGCCGCCTGCCGCCGGGAGGAGCTGCCCGCGCTCGCCGACGCCCACGCCGCCGGCCACGCCCGCGTCCACGGGGAGGCCGACCGAGTCACCGTGCTCGCCTGGGAGGCCTACGCCCACCTGGCCGCGGCGGTGGACCCGCTGCGCCGCCGCCACGCGGACTGGGCCGAACAGCTCACCGACCGCGTGGTCCACCTGCGCGCCTGCCTGCGCGAGCTGGAGGCCGCCCGCGCCTTCGCCGCCGGCTCAGACCGTCCCGACGACGGCTCCGCGACCTCCGCCTCGTCCGCGCCCCTCGGTTCGTCCGTCACCGCCTGTTCGCCCGTCGCCTCGGCCTTGCCGGCCGAGCAGTCGCCGCTGCCCGTCGCGCCACTGCGCACCGCACTGCCGCCGGCCGAGGCCGAAGCCGAGGGCCGTCTCTGGGCCGTGGACCGCTGCTGGCCCTCCGGCGCGGTCGGCGAGCTGGCCGTGGAGGTCTCCAGCGGTGGCGCCCTGCGCGCCGGGCACTGGCGGGACGGCTCCCTCGGGCTCTTGCCGGCCGACGCCGACCCGACGCTCAAGGCCCTCGCCCCGCTCGTGGCCGCCGGCGGCACCGTGGTCTCCTGGCGTCCCCGCAAGCGTGCGGTCGTGCGCACCACAGGTGCGGAGGCGGAGGCCTTCACCAAGGTCGTCCGCGCCGGCAGGGCCCAGGGCATCCTGGACGGCATCGAGCGGGCCAGAGCGTTCGAGGCCGGCTTCCGCACCCCGCAGGTGCTGGACTCCACCGAGGCCACCGTGACGTTCGCGGCCCTGCCCGGCCGCAGCCTCCACCACGAGTCCGCGTTCACCGCCGCCGAATGGTCCCGGGCCTGGGCGGAGATCGCCGAGGCCCTCGCCGCGGCCCGCCGCGCCCGCCCGAACGGTGCGGCCGAGAACGCGGGCATCCCCGCCCCGGCGGCCCTGCCCGTGCAGGAGACGGCGGCCCTGCCCGTCCACGGCCCGGCGCAGGAGGCCGCCGTCCTGGCCGACTGGCTCGAGCGGACCGCCGACTGGACCGGGGCGCAGCCGGGGTTCGTCCACGCCGTGGAGAAGGTGGGGCAGACGCTGAGGGGACTGCCCGCCGTCGGGAACGTCCCGACCCACCGGGACCTGCATGACAAGCAGCTGCTCTGGGACCCGGAGCTCGGCCCCGGGCTGCTGGACGTGGACACCGCCTGCCTGGGCGACCCGGCCCTGGACCTGGGCAACCTGCGCGCCCACGCGCTGTGGCGCCAACGGCAGGGCGTCTGGTCTGCGGCCCGTGCGGACGTCGTGCGCCGCACGGTGGACGAGCTGGCCCTCGCCGAGGGCCTGCCCGCGCCGCGGATCGGCCTCTACGAGCACGCCACCCTGCTGCGGCTGCGCTGCGTCTACGCGCTGCGACCCCGCTACGCGCAGGCCGCGGCGGACCTCGAAGCCGAGCTCGCCGGTGGGCCGTAGTCCGGCGACGCGGCCAGCTGACAGGGTAGCCCCGGATCCGGGTGGTCGGGGCTGATGTGCACGGCCCGGCCCGGGAGAGGCTCGACCGGAGCTTCCGCGGCCAGACGAGGCCATGCTCGGGGCTGGTGCTGGCCGGCACGTGAAACCGGTGCGGCAGATACGGCAGTAACCGGCCCGTGGCAAGGTCACGGCCGCCGATCACCGCCAGGCGCAGCCCGGCGCCGTCGGCGCTGCCGAGCAGCTGCAGCACCTCCTCCTCGAGCGTGCGGTACGCGTCCTCGACCCGCTGTCCCGTCCAGGCCGGCCAGCGCCCGTGAGTACCGCGGTGCCGCCGGCGCGGCGGCTGTGGTCCGGGGTCCAGCGCTCGGGCAGGGCGGGGGAGACCACACCGGGCGGGAGAGGCAATTCGCCCTCGGCAAACAGCGCGGCCAGGCTCTCGACGACGGCCCGCTAGATGTAGGAGGGCATGACGTTGTTGACACATGCAGGGGCCAGTGAGGCCGGAGGAGCGTCTCCGCAGGAGGTATGAGGCCGATGATAGTTGT
>NZ_FUKP01000009.1:0-29385 GCF_900163825.1 Micrococcus lylae
GCGTCCAGCCGCTCGCCGGTGACGGCCTCGTGCGCCGCGCGCAGCTCGCCGAGCGTGAACTCGGCCGGCATGAGGGCGCCTGCCACGGCGGGGTCGTCCAGGCGGCGGGCCAGTGCGGTGCGGGCGGCGGCCACGATCTGCCCGTGGTCGAAGGCCAGGGCCGGTACGCGGTCCACGTCGAACCAGCGGACGTTCCAGCCCTCGCGGTCCGTTCCGGAGGTCAGGGCCCAGTGCGCGAGTGTGAGGACGCGTCCGGTGGGGGAGCGGTCCACGGCGCCGAACACGGCCAGCTGTTCCAGATGGGCGGGGGAGACGCCCACGGTCTCCGCCGCCACGGCCTCGGCGGTCTCGTCCACGTCGGCGTCGGCCTCGAGCCAGCGGCCGGGCACGGCCCAGCGGTCCAGGAAGGGGGCGCGGGTGCGGGGGACGAGGGCCACGTGCAGGGCGGTGCGCCCGGAGCGGTCCGTGCGCAGGCTGAGCACCGCCGTGGACACGGCGGCCCGGATCAGGGCCGCCTCGGCGGCGCGGTCGGCGGTCATGGGGTGGTGGTCTTCCTGGGTCGGCGGGCGTGCGAGGACGCGGTCGGCTCCATAATGTCGCGCAGACCATATGAATTCGAGGCCATATGTGTCAGTAGGACCATAAGACGTCTTCGGTGCCGTCCCGACGAGCACGGCCGCTACCCTGTCCCCGTGACCTCCGCAGACACCTCCCGCACCGACGCCCCCGACGCCCCGCTGGCCTCCACCGTGGTGGGGGACGGCCCCCGCCGCGTCGCCTTCGTCCACGGCCTGATGGGCCGGGGCCGCAACTTCAACGGCATCGCCCAGGCGTTGTCCGACCAGTTCACGGTCGAGATGATCGACATGCCGGACCACGGCCAGTCCCCGTGGACGGACGGCGTGGACTACCGCAGGATCGCCGACCGGCTCGCCGCCCACCTGCGCTCCGGTCTGGCCGCCGACGGGCCCGTGCACCTGGTGGGCCACTCGATGGGCGGAAAGGCCGTCATGGCGCTGGCCCTGCGCCACCCGGAGCTCGTGGATCGCCTCGTGGTGGTGGACATCTCCCCGCGCACCGCGGCGGCTGCCACGGACGAGTTCGTCCACCTGCTCGGCACCATGCTGGAGATGGACCTGGCCTCCTTCCGCACCCGGTCGGACGCGGACGCGGCCATGGCGCAGAAGGTCCCGGACGAGCGCATCCGTGGCTTCCTGCTGCAGAACCTGCGCCGGGACCACGGCCACTTCGCCTGGCAGCCGAACGTGGAGATGCTGCTGCGAGACCTGGAGGTGATCGGCTCCTTCCCGGAGCCGATGGTCGAGGCGGACCCGGACCGCACCTACAACGGCCCGGTCCTGTGGATCGGCGGCGCCGACTCGGACTACATCCTCGACTCGGACGTGCCCCGCATGAAGGAGCTGTTCCCGCGCGCCGTGCGCGTCACCATCCGCGAGGCCGGGCACTGGGTCCACGCGGACCAGCCCGGCCCGTTCGTGGACGCAGTCCGGCACTTCCTCACCCAGGACTGAGCCGAAGCGGACCGGCTCGCACACGGCGTCCGTCCCCCACACGGCATCCGTCCCCAGGAGACGGGACGACGACGGTCCCCTCACCTCCGCCGAGGAGTGCACGGAAGGTGGGGGCCCGTCGTCGTGGGCCTGCCGGGAGGCGGGCCGGCGGTGTCAGTGGGCGGCCTGGTTCTCCTGGTCCTTCGTGCCGAACGCCTTGCCTGCCACCGTCACGACGCCCAGGACCACGGTGCCCCAGAGGAGCCCGACGATCGCGGAGCCGAGGGTCTCGGCGACCCAGCCGACGAACGCGCCGGTGGCCTCCGCCACCGGCGCGGTGAGGTGGTGCAGGAACTCGTAGGGGGCGTGCAGGCCCAAGAGGTCGAGCTCGACGAGCACGATGTGACCGCCCACCCAGAGCATCGCCACGGTGCCGACCACGGTGATCACGCGCAGCACATGCGGCATGCCCTTCACCAGGGTGGCGCCGAAGCGGCGGCCGCCGTCCGTGTGGCCGTCGCGGAGCATGTGCAGGCCGATGTCGTCCATCTTCACGATCAGTGCCACGGTGCCGTAGACGCCCAAGGTGATGGCGATCGCGACCACGAAGAGGATGATCGCCTTCATCCAGATCTCCTGGTCCGCCACCTCGTTCATGGAGATCACCATGATCTCGCAGGACAGGATGAAGTCGGTGGTGACGGCGCCCCGGACGACCTTGTCCTCCGCGTCGGCGCCCTGCTCGACCGCGGGCTCCTTGTCTGCCGAGTGGTGGCCGGTGATCTTGTTCCAGACCTTGTGGGCGCCCTCGTAGGCCAGGAAGGTGCCGCCGGCCAGCAGCAGCCACGGCAGGATCCACGGGGCCAGCCAGGACAGCAGGAGCAGGGCGGGGAGGATGATGAGCAGCTTGTTGCGCAGAGAGCCCTTGGTGATCTTCCAGATCATGGGCAGCTCGCGCTTCGGGTCCACGCCGGTCACATATTGGGGGGTCACGGCGGCGTCGTCGATCACCACGCCTGCCGCCTTGGTGCTGGCCCTGGCGACGCCGGCGGCCACGTCGTCCGCACTGGCAGCGGCCAGGCGCGCGAGCGCTGCGACGTCGTCCAGCAGTGCGACGAGTCCGCTCATGGTTCCTCCTGATGGGACGCAGGGCGGGCTCGGTGCCGCGCCGGGAAAAGCATAGCGGCCGCCCGGGAGGGTCCCGGACGGCCGCCGCGTCGTTGGCCGGGGTGCTCGTCGCCCGGCCGCCGACGGTGGGTCACTCGGCCTCGGTGGTCTCCACCGGGCGGGCGCCGAGGCGCTGGTCGATGCGCAGCAGGCCCGAGCCGTCCTCGCCGACCAGGCGGAGCTGGCCGATGATCTCGGACACGGTGGCCTCCTCCTCGATCTGCTCGTCCACGAACCAGTTCAGCAGCGGGCGGGCGTTGAGGTCGCCGGCCGCGTCGGTGGCACGGTAGAGCTCGCGGATGGCCTCGGAGACCTTCTGCTCGTGGGCCAGGGCGGCCTCGAAGATGTCCAGGGCGGTGGCGTCGCGGGACACCTGCGGGGCATTGATGGTGCCGATCTCCGCGTAGGCGTCGCGGTCGGTCACGTGGTCGATGAACTTGTTGGCGTGGACGATCTCCTCGTCCGCCTGGCGGCGCAGCCAGGTGGCCATGCCGGTGAGGTCCAGGTTGTCCGCGGCGATCGCCAGCTGGCGGTACACGATGGACGCCTCGAGCTCGAGGGTGATCTGGTCGTTGAACTTCTTCAGCAGGTCGTCGGTGAGCTTCATGACGCCCACAGTAGACCCGCCGGCCGGCGGCCGAAAGCCTGGTGAGGCTCACCTGAGCCGGGTCGCCCGCTGCGTCCCGGTCCCCGGCAGGCTAGGATGGCGGGTCGGCCTGCGCGCCGCGACCCGTCCCCTGTTCGAGAGAAGCACAGTGACCGACCCGAACTCCGCTCCCTCCTGCCGTGCGGCGGCCCGCGACGACGTGCCGCTGGGGCCCGGCGGCCGCCCTGCATGGGCGCGGCGGCGGGTGTTCCGCAGCCCAGGCACCCGCCGCGTCGTCTACGCCGTGGTGTTCGAGGTGCTGGCGGTGCTGTTCGTGACCGTCCTGCTCACCCTCGTGGGCAAGGAGGCGAACTCGTCCCTGGTGCTGGCGATCGCCAACTCGACCATCGCGCTGCTGTGGAACCTGGCGTTCAACACGATCTTCGAGGCGTGGGAGCGCCGCTCCGGGACCACCGGCCGACCGCTGAGGGTGCGGGTGGCGCACGCCGTCCTCTTCCAGTTGGGCCTGGTCTGCATGCTTGTGCCCACCGTCGCGTTCATCCTGCAGGTGAGCCTGGGGGAGGCGATCGTGATCGAGGGCGGCCTGCTGGTGTTCTTCTTCCTCTACACCGCGGTCTATGCGTACTGCTTCGACTCCGTCTTCGGCCTGCCGGACTCCGCCTCCGAGCCGCCGGCGGGCACCTCCACCGCCCACCCGGCCTCCGGCGTGGACGTCCTCACCGGCCCGATCGACCGCGTCTGAGGTCAACGGCGCCGGGACTCAGCCGTCCAGGCCGAGGAACTCCTTGATGGCGGGCAGCTCCTTGGCGAACTGCTGCCGGCCGAGCTCGTGGGCGGCGGCCAGCTTGGCCACGTTGCGCTCGCCGTTCTGCACCGGCATGTGCTCCGGTGCGAAGACGTAGGCCGTGCCCGCACGCTCCATCTCGAACAGGCGCTCGCGGGTCTCGTTGTACCGCTTCCAGCGGGTCGTCAGCCCCTCGGCCACGGCCGGGTAGCGGCGGAAGTAGGTGCGGTAGAAGCCGGGGAACCGCTCGGGCCGCTTCACATAGGACCGTTCGCGGGTCAGGATGACCAGCTGCTTCTCGTACCCGGCCTGCGCGCCGGGGGTGAGCGGGATGCCCCCGTCCACGCCGAGCGCGCCGTCCACCCAGGTGGAGCCGGCGAGCTTCACCGGCGGCATGAGCACCGGCATGGTCGAGGATGCACGGACACGGACCATGAGGTCGTCCAGGGTGTGCACGTCCTCGCGGCCCCACCAGACGGTCTGCCCGGTCTCGGCGTCGAAACCGCCGATCGCGAACCGGGCCGGGTTCGCCCGGAACGTGCCGAAGTCGTAGGGGAGGGCCTGCCCGGGGCGGCCGGCGTGCTGGTAGATGTACTCGGCCGCGAACAGCCCCTGGCCGCGGATCCAGGTGCGCCACGAACCGAAGCGCGGGTCATCCGCGAAGTCCACGAAGCAGGCCCGTGCCCGGCGGGCGTCCCGGGACAGGTAGTTCGCCGTGTTGGACGAGCCGGCGGAGATGCCGGACACGAAGTCGCAGAAGATCCCCTCCTCGATCAGCCCGGACACGACGGCCGAGGTGAGGGAGGCCCGCATTCCGCCGCCTTCGAAGACGAGGGCGGTGTCCGTGACGGTGCTCCGGATGCGGGCGCGGTCCTGTTCGCCCTCGGGGGAGCCGGACTGCGATGAGGTGTTCCCTGCCACGTCCACATTCTAGGGTGGACCCATGGCTGACATCACCTTCCGCTCCACCCCCGTCACCACCGTCGGCGAGCTGCCGGCCGTGGGCGCGTCCGCCCCCGCCTTCGAGCTCGTGGGCCAGGACCTCGCCGCGATCAGGCTGGCCGACCTGGCCGGAAAGACCGTGGTGCTGAACATCTTCCCGTCGGTCGACACGGGTGTCTGCGCGACCTCGGTGCGCACCTTCAACCAGCACGCCGCGGGACTGGAGGACACCGTGGTCCTGGCCGTCTCGGCGGACCTGCCGTTCGCCGCGGCCCGCTTCTGCGGTGCCGAGGGCATCGAGAACGTGCTGCCGGGCTCGACCTTCCGCTCCGACTTCGGCGACGTCTACGGCGTGCGCATGCAGGACGGCCCCCTCGCCGGCCTGCTCGCCCGTTCCGTGGTGGTGATCGGCCCGGACGGCACCGTGAAGCACACCGAGCTCGTCCCGGAGATCGCCCAGGAGCCGGACTACGAGGCCGCCCTGGCCGCCGCGCAGGCCTGACCCATGCCCCGCCGTCGTCCTGAGTCCCGCCGCGGCCGAGCCCCGCAGGACCCGTACGCCTACCTGGGTTACGGGTCGTCTGCGCGCGCGGACGGGGACCCTGGACGGCCCGAGGGGCCGCTGGACGCCTATCGCAGGCACGACGACGGCAGCTCGCCCTGGCAGGGCGACGGCCGCTTCGGCGGCGGCTCCTTCGGTGCGCCGCCGCAGGGCGGCCCGTACGGTGCGCAGCCGCAAGGCGGCCCGTACGGCGGTCCCTCTGGTGGCGGCCCCTACGGCGCACCGCCGCAGGGCGGCGCGTACGGCGGCCCCTCTGGTGGCAGCCCGTACGGCGGTCCCTATAGTGGCGGCCCGTACGGCGGCCCCCAGTACGCCATGGGCGGGTATCCGCCCGGCAGGCCGCCGAGGCGGAAGAAGTCCTGCGGCCGGATGCTCATCACGGCCGCCGGTGTGGTGGGCGCGCTGATCCTGGCCGGCGGCGGCGCGGGCTTCGCCGTCAGCGAGCTCACGGACCGGATCGAGGCCGAGCAGCGGCAGCAACAGCAGCACCAGTCCCAGGGCGCCCCGCGCGGCACCGAGCAGCGCAGCCTTCCCTACGAGGACCGCGACCCGGAGGAGTGGGTGCAGGCCCTCACCGAGGTGCACGAGGGCGTCGTGGTGGACTGGGAAGCCCCGCCGCACCGCGGCCGCGACCTGGACCGCGGCCAGACCGTCATGGAGGCACCGGGCGTCCTGCTCGTGGACACCCAGCTGTCCGGGGCGATGGGCACCGGCACCGGCATCGTCCTCTCGGAGGACGGACTGGCCGTGACCAACTACCACGTCGTGGAGGACTCCTCCCGCGTGCGCGTCACCGTCTCGGACACGGGCCGGAAGTACACCGCCACCGTGCTCGGCCGTGACGCCGAGAACGACATCGCCGTCCTCCAGATGGAGGATGCCGAGGGACTCGAGACGGCCAGCCTCGCCGCCGGGGACCCGACGCCGGGGGACGCGGTGGCCGCCGTCGGCAACGCCCGCGGGCAGGGCTACCTGACCAGCGTCCGCGGCGAGGTCCTCGGCCTTGACCGCTCCATCTACGCCGCACCCGAGGGGAGCGAGGACTACTCCCGGCTCACCGGCCTGATCCAGACGGACGCGGACGTCGTCCCCGGGTACTCCGGCGGCCCCATGGTGGACGCGGACGGCCAGGTGGTCGCCGTGTCCGTCGCCGCCAGCTCCGGGACCACCTCCAGCGAGGTCGACGGCTTCGGCATCCCCCTGGACGTGGCCCTGGGCGTGGTGCAGCAGGTGCTCTCCGGCGAGGAGACGGACACCGTCTCCATCGGCGCCGACGGCGCGCTGGGCATCATGATCAGGCCCGGCGAGGACGGCGTCGTGGTCGTGGACGTGGACGAAGGCTCCTCCGCGGACGAGATCGGCCTGCGTCCCGGCGATGTGATCGTGGCGGTGGACGGCCACTCGGTCGGCACCAGCGCCTCGCGCCTGTCCCGCATGGTGAACGACCGCAACGTGGGCGAGCGCATCACCGTCAAGTGGATCACCGCCAACGGGCAGGTCCGCGAAGAGGAGGCCGTCCTCCAGGAGGCCGTCGTCAACTGACGCCCGCTCTGCCGCGGTGACCGGCCGTCGTCGGGCGCGACCTGCCCGGCGGCCCTGTGGCGGCGGCCGGCTCGGGGGAGGCGCCGTCGTCGGGCAGCAGCCGCGGGGCCGGCGGGTCAGGGGAGCATGTCCAGCGAGACCATCATCGCGACCATGCCGATGAGCATGCCCGCCAACGCGACCCGGGCGCCGCCGGCCTCGCGGGCGGCCGGCAGCAGCTTGTCCACGCTGATGACCACCATGATCCCGGCGACCGCCGCGAAGAGCATGGACAGCAGCGCCTCGGTGAGGATCGGGGCGAGCAGCAGGTATCCGACCAGGGCGCCGACCGGCTCGGCGATGCCGGTCAGGGCCGCCCAGCCCAGGGCCTTGCGGCGCGACCCGGTCGCCTGGCGGACGGGCACGGCCACGGCGAGGCCCTCCGGGACGTTGTGGATGGCCATCGCGACGGCCAGGGCCAGGCCCACCTTGGGATCGGACAGGGTTGCGGCGAAGGTGGCGAAGCCCTCCGGCAGGTTGTGCAGGCCGATGCCGACCGCCGTGACCAGGCCCAGGCGCATCATGCGGCGGTCGCGGCGGGTGACCGGGGCGCCGTCCTCACGCTCGTCGAGGTCGATCCGGTCCGGCAGGAACCGGTCGATCGCAAGGAACGACCCCACACCGGCCAGGAAACCGACCAGCATGACGGTGCCGGCCCAGGTCCCGAAGTCCGGCACGAGGCCGTCGGTCGCCTCGGGGATGATCTCCATGAAGGAGACGGAGACCATGACGCCGCCGGCGAGGCCGAGACCGAGCGCCAGTCCGCGTGGTCCGGGTGTGCGCCCCATGACCGCCAGGACGCCGCCCAGGACGGTGGCGACGCCGGCGAATACGGTGAGACCGAGGGCCGTCAGGACGGGGTCGGACGGTGGCACGGCAGGCTCCTTCTGCGGTCGGCGGCGGCGGTCGTCGGCGAGCGGTGGGGAGCCGAGGATGTGTGACTGTCATCACAGTTATGTGGCTGTGCGGGGCCCTGGCGACAGCTTCATCCTTCGCGCGCGCACGAGGGCACCCTACCCGACGTGTCTTGGGGGCCACAGTCGCCTTTGGCTAGGCTGGGAGCCATGCCCGCACTCCTCACGCTCTGCGTGCTTGCGGGAGGCCTTCTGCTCACCCCGGTCGTGGCACGGCTGACGCCCCGCGCCACCGGGTGGTTCCTGGCCGCGGTCTACGCCGTGGCCGCCGTCGTCTTCGCACCGGCGTTCGGCTCCCTCACCGGGACCGGCGCTGCGTACACGTGGTCGATGCCGTGGATCCCCGCCTGGGGAGTGGAGCTTTCCCTGCGCACGGACCCCATCGGCGCCCTGTTCACGCTGCTCGCGCTCGTGATCGGTGCGATCGTGCTCGTCTACGCGGTGGCCTACCTCGGCCCCGGACGCCACCTCGGCTTCTACCTGGGCATGGCGATGTTCACCCTCGCCATGGTGGGCCTGGTGACCACCGACGACGCGGTCGTGCTGTTCCTGTGCTGGGAGCTGACCTCGCTGGCCTCGTTCCTGCTGATCGCCCGCTCCGGACGTGCGGCCGAGGCGCCGTCCATGCGCACCCTGCTGATCACCTTCGTCGGCGGGGTCAGCCTGCTGGCCGGCCTGGCGATCGCCTCCGTGGCCGCCGGCACCACGCGCGTCTCCGAGATCCTCGCCGCGGACGTCTGGGCCGGCAGCCCGGGCCTGACGTCCCTGGTGGCCGTGCTGCTCGCCGTCTCCGCGATGACCAAGTCCGCGCAGTTCCCGTTCCACTCCTGGCTGCCGGACGCCATGGCCGCCGCCACCCCGGTCTCCGCCTACCTGCACGCCGCGGCCGTGGTGAAGGCAGGCATCTTCCTGCTGCTGCGCTTCTCCCCCCTCTTCCACGCCGTCCCGGCCTGGTCCTTCCTGCTGGTGGCCGCCGGCCTGGCCACCGCGCTCGTCGGCGGACTGCGTGCCGTGCAGCAGACCGACCTGAAGAAGCTGATGGCCTATTCGACCGTCAGCCAGCTCGGCCTCATCGTCGCCGCGATCGGCACCGGCACCGCCGTCGGCCTGGCCGCCGCCGCGCTGCACACGCTGGCGCACGCCGTGTTCAAGTCCGGCCTGTTCATGTCCGTCGGCGTGATCGACCACGCCGGCGGCACCCGCGACCTGCGGCACATGCCGGCCCTGGGCCGCCAGGCCCCCTTCGCCCTGGTGCTCACCGTGATCGGCGCCGCCGCCATGGCCGGCGTCCCGCCGCTGCTCGGCTTCGTGTCCAAGGAGAAGGTCCTCACCGCCATGCTCGAGTACGGCGAGGGCGGCGCCGGAGGAGCGGCCCCCGCCTGGGCGGGCCCGGTCGCCCTGGTGCTGGCCGCCCTGGCCTCCGTCCTCACCGTGGCCTACTGCGCCAAGATCGTGGTCGGCGTGTTCTTCGACGAGCCGCGCGAGCAGGCCCCCGAGCCGCTGCATCCGCACGCCCCGTCCGCCCTGCTGGTCGGCTCCACCGCCGTCCCGCTGATCGCCACCGCCGTGCTGGTCTTCTTCCTGGCCCCGATCAACACCCTGGTCGGAGCCGTCGGCACCGCCGCCGAAGGGGCCGCCGAGGTCCAGGACCCGCACCTGTCCCTGTGGCACGGCGTGAACGCCGAACTCGTCACCACCGTGATCGTCCTGGCCCTGGGTCTGGGCACCCTCGCGATGCGCCGCACCCTCTGGCCCGCCCTCGAGGGCCTGCGCCTGCCCGCCTCCGGCGCCGGTGTGGTGGAGGGCGCCCGTGCCGGCCTGGAGCGCGCCGGGGCCTGGCTCATGGCCCGCACCGCCCACGACCACGCGGGGCCGCACGTCGCGGCCATCCTCGTCTTCCTGTCCGCCGTCCTGCTCGGCGGCGTCGCCGGCCTCATCGCCGGCGGCCACATCCCGCCGGTCGCCGAGGGCATCAACCGCTCGATCGACGCGGTCCTGCTCGTGCTGCTGGCCGTCGCCCTGTTCGCCGTGGTGCGCAGCCACACCCGACTGGGAGCCACCGTGTCCCTCTCGGCGGTGGGCATCCTCATCACCGTGCAGATCCTCTCGCTCGGCGCCCCGGACGTCGCGTTGACCCAGCTGCTCGTCGAGTCGCTCACGATCATCGTGATCATGCTGGTGCTCCAGCGCCTGCCGAAGACCTGGGGCTCCTCCGCGGCCTCCCGCCGCCGCCCCACCCGCCAGCTCGTGCCGGTGCTCGTCGGCCTGGCGACCGGCCTGGCCGCGTTCGCCGCAGTCTGGGCCCTCAACGGCCGCCGCGAGCGCTCCGAGGTGGGCACCTACCTGCTCGAGGAGACCTACCCGCTCTCCCACGGCCTCAATGTGGTGAACGTGATCCTCGTGGAGTTCCGTGCCCTCGACACCCTGGGCGAGCTCACCGTGCTCGGCATGGCGGGTGTGGCCATCGTCGCCATCCTGTCCACCCTCCGCTCGGCGAAGCTGGACCCGGCCACGCGGACGATGTCCGCGGTGGAGGCGAGCACCTTCGACTCCGGCGAGCCCGTCCTCGGCTCCGACACCGCGCGCCGGGCGATCCTGAACCCCTGGGCCAACACCGCTCAGCTGCAGCTGATGCTGCGGGTGATCCTGGTGATCATGCTCGGCGTCTCGGCCCTGCTGTTCTGGCGTGGACACAACGAGCCGGGCGGCGGCTTCAACGCCGCGCTCGTCGGCTCGGCCGTGGTCGGCCTGATGTACCTATCCACCTCGAAGGACCGCCAGATCGGCCCGCCGCGCATGCCGCTGTACTTCATCGGCGGCGGCGTCATGCTGGCCACCGCCACCGGCCTGTGGAACATGGCGGCGACCGGCACCTACATGCAGCCGCAGGGCGCCGAGATCCTCGGCCAGCACCTGTCCACCGCCATGGTCTTCGACGCCGGCGTGTACCTCGCGGTGATCGGCCTGATCCTCGTGGCCGTGAACGTGCTCGGCGTCGCCCGGCAGTCGACCACGGGCGCGGAGACCATGCGCGAGCGCCTGGACGAGGCCGTCGAGGGCGAGCTGTCCGGGCCCATGGACACCGTCCACGGCGAACGTCCGGACGAGATCCCGCCGACCACCTCCTCGATGCACGTGGTGAGCCCGCGTTCGCAGTACATCTCCTCGGGCACCCGACCGCCGGAATGGGGGCATGACGCATGATGATCCTCGCCCTGACCGTGGGCCTGCTGATCGGCACCGGCGCGTGGATGGTGCTGCAGCGGGAGATGGTGCGCGCCATCTTCGGCCTGACGCTCATCTCCCACGGCGTGAACCTGCTCCTGCTGACCACGGGCGTGCCCGCCTGGCGCCAGGAGCCCCTGACCGACGGGGCGGACATCCGCCAGGTGGCCGACGCGCTGCCCCAGGCGTTCGTGCTCACGGCGATCGTGATCTCCATGGCCTCGTCCATCCTGATGCTGGCCCTGGCCGTCATCGGCCGTGACGACGACCAGACCGTGCCGCCCGAGACCGGAGAGGACCACTGATGGCCGTCGCCGAACTCCTGCCGCTGTTCGTGGCGGTGCCGCTGCTCACCTCGGGCCTGTCCGTGGTGGTGCGCAGCCGTACCCTGGACGCGGTGCTGTCCGTGGCCGTCCCGCTGGTGTCCATGGCCGCCGCGATCGCCCTGCTGGTCCACCACGGGTCCCATCCGCCGATGGCCGTCAGCGTGGGCGCCTTCGTCCCCGGCGTGGCCATCCCGTTCGTCTCGGACACCCTGTCCGCGCTGATGATCGTCGTGACCTCGCTGTCCACCGCGGTGGCCGCCTGGTTCCTGATCCTCACGCGGGAGTACCGCTATCGCTTCGTGCCTGCCCTGACGCTCATGACGTTCGCCGGCGTGAACGGCGCCCTGCTCACGGGCGACCTGTTCAACCTCTTCGTGTTCGTCGAGGTGATGCTGCTGCCGTCCTACGCGCTGCTCGCCGTCACCGGCTCGTGGCGTCGCCTCGGCATCGGCCGCATGTTCGTGATCGTCAACCTGGTCACCTCGGCCGTCCTCGTCTCCGGCGTGGGCCTGGTCTACGCCTCGGCCGGTGCGGTGAACGTCGCGGTGCTCCAGGGCGCCGCGGCGCAGGACCCGCGCGTGGCCCTGGGCGTGTCCGTCGTGCTGGTCGCCCTGCTGGTCAAGGCCGGCGTGGTGCCCGCCTACGGCTGGCTGCCGCGCGCCTACCCGGGCACCTCGGCCGGGATGATGGCCCTGTTCGCCGGCCTGTACACGAAGGTCGCCGTCTACGCGGTGCTGCGCATCGTCTACGTCGTCTTCGCCCCGCAGCACCGACCGTACGACCTCGCCACCCACCCCCTCACGTGGGTGCTCGGTGTGCTGGTCGTCGCCACCATGCTGGTGGGCGCCGTGGGCTCGCTCGGTGAGAACCGCGTCCGCGGGGTCATGGCGTTCCAGATGACCGCCGGTGTGGGCCACATCCTCATCGGTGTGGTCCTGGCCTTCCCGGCCGCCGTGGTCGCCGGCGTGTTCTACCTGGTGCACCACGTGGTCACGATGTCCGGCCTGCTCACCCTCACCGGCTCGGTCGAGCTCACCTACGGCCAGTCGCGCATCGACCGCCTGGGCGGCCTCGTCAGGCGCGAGCCCGTGATCGCCGTCGGGATAGCCCTGGGCCTGCTGTCCCTGGCGGGCCTGCCGCCGACGTCCGGCCTCTGGGGCAAGTGGGGCCTGATCTCCGCGACCGCCGAGGCCGGGCAGCATGGCCAGGCCGCGTGGGGCTGGGTCATGATGGCGGGCATCCTGCTCGCCTCCGTGGCCACCCTGATGGCCCTGCAGCGCCTCTGGACCGGGGCCTTCGGCGGTGACGAGCTGACCCACATGCGCCCGGACGTCGTCACCGGCGGCCGCGGCCCGGACACGGTCCTGCCGGCCGACGTGCGCGTGGCCCCCCGCCTGATGGCCCCCGGCCTGCTGATGATCGGCCTGTCCGTGGCGCTCTTCGTGGGCGCTGGCCTGGTGATGCCGTTCGTCGAGCAGGGCGTGGCCGGGCTGTTCGATCCGACCGACTACGTGAAGGCGGTGCTCCCGTGACCGACATCCGTCAGACCCGCCCGCCGCAGGGCGGACGGCGGTGGCGCTTCCATCTGGGCCACGCCGTCTCCTATGTGCTGTGGCTGGTGAAGGAGGTCATCGCCGGTTCGTTCCAGGTGGCGCGCAAGGCCGTGACTGCCGGCCCCTTCGCCACGCCGTCGATCATCCGGTACGACCTGCGCTGCGAGCGCGACCTCGAGGTGACGTGGATGGCCAGCTCCATCACCATCACCCCGGGCACGCTCGTGGTGGGCACCGCGCACGGCACCGACACCGAGCCGGTGACCCTGTTCGTCCACTGCGTCTTCGACCAGGACCGCGAGGAGGTCGTCGCCGGCCTGCGTGAGATGGAGGACCGGCTGCTGCGCATGCTGCGCGGACCGCGTTGGGAGGAGGCCTCATGAGCGTCGACACCGTGATCACCGTGGGCGTCGTCGCCACGATCGCCGTGCTGGCCGTCGCGTTCGGCCTCGGCATCCTGCGCATCCTGCGCTCCGAGACCAATGCCGAGCGGGCCGTGGTGGGCGACCTCGTGTACTTCGCGTCGATCGGCATGCTCGCCGCGGCGGGCCTGGTCTTCCACTCGGCGGTCGTCCAGGACGTGGCCCTGCTGGCGGCGTTCCTCGGCATCCTCGCGACGGTCGCCCTGAGTCGCATCCTGACCCGAGGGGAGCGCTGACCCATGATCGTCCTCGCCCTGTTCGGCATCCTCTGCATGGTGGGCGGCGCCGTCCTGGTGCTGCTGTCTGCCGTGTCCATGCTGCGCGCCCGGGACGGCCTGCAGATGATGAACGTCTTCAGCCCCGCGACCGGCATGGGCCTGCCGCTGATCTGCTTCGGCGTCTTCCTGTGCCTCACCGCCCGGGACGGCTTCGCGCTGTGGTCCCTGGTGCTGTTCCTGCTGACCGCGATCTCCCTGGTGATCGTCTCCTCGCTCGCCTCGAACGTGCTCGCCCGCGGCATCTACCGCTCCGGTGCGCACGTGGACGAGGCGACCGTGCCGCAGGACCTCGCCCAGGACCCGGGCCCGACCGCCCGATGATCCGCACCGGCCGGTGAGCCACGAGCAGTCGATGCGTCCCGTCTCCGGCTTCCCGCTCCCGGAGGGCGTCGAGCCCGGGCGCGTCGCCGTCGTCGGGTCCGGTCCGAACGGCCTGACCGCCGCTGCCCTGCTGGCCCGTGCCGGCTGGGAGGTCGACGTGTACGAGGCGGCCGACCGTCCGGGCGGAGCGTGCGCCTCCGCACCCGTGCTCGGGGAGGGGACGGTCGTGGACCTCGGCGCCGCCGGCCACCCGCTGGGGGTCGTCAGCCCCGCCTTCGCCGAGCTGGACCTGACCGCCCACGGACTTCAGTGGGTCCACCCCGAGGTGCCGATGGCGCACCCGCTGCCCGGGCAGGACGCCGTCCTCCTCCATCGGGAGCCGGAGGCCACCGCCTCGGGCCTTCACGACGACGGCCGCGCCTGGTTGGCATGGCATCGTCCCGTCCTCGACGCGCCCGCCGCGGCGGCGGCGGACGTCCTGGGTCCGCTGGTGCGCCGGTGGCCCCATCCGCTGACGATGGCCCGCCTCGGGCTCCGCTCGCCCTGGCCGGCCGCGGCGGCCGCCCGAGCCGCCTTCCGCGGCGACCGGGCCCGTGCCCTGTTCCTCGGCTCGGCGGCGCACACGATCCTTCCTCCCACCCGGCCGCTCACGGCGGCGATGGGCACGCTCCTCGGCGGGCTCGGCATGACCACCGGATGGCCCGTCGCCCGGGGCGGGTCCCAGTCGGTGGTGGACGCGCTGCTGAGCGTGCTGGCCGCGCACGGCGGCCGGCTGCACACCGGCCGGCGCATCACCCACCTGGCCGAGGTGGCAGACGTGGACGCCGCCATCCTCGACCTGATGCCTGCGGCCGTCGCCGCGTTGGGCGGCACCGGCATGGAGGCGCGGCCTCTGCGGCGGCTGCGCCGGTGGCGGCACGGCCCGGCGTCGGCGAAGGTCGACTTCCTCCTGGACGGCCCGATCCCGTGGCGGGACCCGCGCGTCGGCGGGGCCGGCACCGTGCACCTGGGCGGCACGCCGGAGCAGCTCACCGCGGCGGAGGCCGCCGTGGCCGCCGGGCGGATGCCCGAGCGGCCCTTCGTGATGCTGTGCCAGCAGCAGGGCGCAGACCCGTCGCGGGCGGCCGCCCCGGCGGCGGGGAGCACGGTGGTGTGGGCCTACGCCCACGTCCCGCACGGCTGGGAGGCAGCGGTGCGGCCCGTCGTCGAGGCGGTGATCGAGGAGCATGCCCCGGGGTTCCGCGACCGGATCCTGCGAGCGGTGGAGACGGGGCCGTCCGCTCTTCAGGCCTGGAACCCCAACCTGGTCGGCGGGGACATCGCCGGTGGTGCGTTGGACGGCACCCAGCTTCTGGCCCGGCCTCGGCTTCTCTCGCCGCACCGGCTCCGCGCCGCCGTCCGGGGCAGCGGAGTCCCGGGCCTGTACCTGGCGTCCTCGGCGGCGGCCCCGGGTGCCGGTGTCCACGGCATGTCCGGGGCATGGGCCGTGCGAACGCTGCTGCGCGACGCCGCCTGAACCGGCCTTCGCGCACCGTCGGCGGCGCACGTGTGACATCGAGGTTACGAAAAGGTAACGATCACCCTCGGTGCGGGATGTTTCCCACGTCACGCTTTTGCAAGTACCCCTCGGCGGGCTAATGTGTGGTCCATCTCACGGAGTGGAACCTGAGGGGGTTCGCTCTCGCAGTGATTCGTCCACCGAGATCAGCCGGGGTCAGCCCGGAGGATCTCACCCCACTGAGATGCACTTTGCACCTTTGATGATTGGAGTGACTTCCATGAAGTACACCAAGCTCTCTGCGGCTGCGGCTCTCGCCGCAGGTTCCGCTCTGTTCCTCTCCGCCTGCGCCCCGGCCGGCCCGGCCGACGAGAACGGCGACGGCAACGGCTCCGGCGAGAACGGCGGCGGCCAGGAGGTCTTCACCGGCGAGAACGGTGAGAAGTACACCGTCGAGCCGAGCGACTCCGGCAAGGCCGACCTGGGCGAGGTCGAGCCCAAGGACGGCTCCGTGGCGTACTCCGTGGGCGAGGACGAGTTCTCCTCCTACAACGGTGTGCAGTCGAACACCTACAGCACCTACAACTCCGCCGTGGTGGACCGCCTGTTCTCCGGCTTCTTCTACTTCGGCACCGACGGCGAGATCATCCGCGACGAGACCTTCGGCACCTACGAGAAGGTCTCCGACGAGCCGCTGCAGGTGAAGTACACCATCGCGGACGACGCGAAGTGGTCCGACGGCACCGACGTCACCGCCCTGGACTTCCAGCTCCAGTGGGCCGCGGACAACGGCAACATCAAGAACGAGGACGACGGTCAGCTCTTCGACTCCGTCTCCTCCTCCATGGGCGACTACGTGGACGACATGCCGGAGGGCGACCCTGCCGGCAAGGAGTTCACCGTCACCTACAACGAGCCGTACGCCGACTGGGAGATCATGGTCTCCACCGCGCTCCCGGCCCACGTCGTGGCCCGCGAGGCCGGCATGTCCACCGAGGACCTGGCCAAGGCCATCGAGGAGAAGGACGCCAAGGCCCTGAAGCCGGCCGCCGAGTTCTGGAACGACGGCTGGGACTTCAAGCCGGGCGAGCTGCCGGAGGACGAGGACCTCATCCCGTCCATGGGCCCCTACAAGCTGAAGCAGGGCGGCTGGACCGCCGGCCAGTTCATCACCCTCGAGGTCAACGAGGACTACTGGGGCGAGAAGCCGGCCACCAAGGAGCTCGTCATCCGCTTCGCCGCGGCCGACACCCACGTGCAGGCGCTCCAGAACAAGGAGCTCGACGTCATCGAGCCGCAGGCCACCGTGGACACCCTGCAGCAGCTCGAGGGCCTGGGCGACCAGGTCGTCGTGCAGACCGGCGACCAGCTCACCTGGGAGCACCTCGACTTCAACCGCGGCGAGGGCTCGGTCTTCGCCGACTCCGCCGAGCTGCGCGAGGCGTTCGCCCTCTGCGTGCCCCGTCAGCAGATCGTGGACAACCTCATCAAGCCGATCAACGAGGACGCCGAGGTCATGAACCTCCGCGAGGTGTTCCCGTTCCAGGAGAACTACGACGAGGTCGTCGAGGCCGCCTACCCGAAGGAGATGGACGAGCCGAACATCGACAAGGCCAAGGAGCTGGTCGCGAAGTCCGGCGAGTCCAAGCCGAAGGTCCGCATCGGCTACAACTCGCCGAACCCGCGCCGCACCGAGATCGTCTCCATGATCAAGTCCTCCTGTGACGAGGCGGGCTTCGAGATCGTCGACGCCGGCAACGCGAACTTCTTCACCGAGGTGCTGCCGGCCGGCGACTTCGACGTCGCCCTGTTCGCCTGGGCCGGCTCCGGCCAGAAGGCCTCCGGTCGCAACATCTACCACTCGACCGGTGCCCAGAACGACATGCAGTACTCCAACCCGGACGTCGACGCCGCCTGGGACAAGCTGGCCGGCTCGCTGGACGAGAAGGTGCAGCTGGAGCAGGTCAAGGAGATCGAGAAGCTCCTGTGGGAGGACTACCAGGCCATCCCGCTGTTCGCCCACCCGGGCATCCTCGGCCAGGCCGCTGACCTCGCCAACGTCCGCGACACCGCGACCCAGTCCGGTGCCCTGTGGAACGTCGAGCAGTGGGTCCGCGTCCAGTGAGGACCCCCTGATTGCAGGTGTCACGGCTCTCACCGTGTAGTGTGCTGTGACACCTTGACACTCACGGTGTGAAGGGCCCGACCGCCCCGCGGTCGGGCCCTTCCCCGTGAACCCGCTGAACGCGGGCCTCTCCACCCATCGCTGAGCACGGAAGGTCACCCCCTGTTGTGCTGAAATTTATCCTCAAGCGCCTCGGCAGCTCGTTCCTCGTGCTGTTCGGCGCATCGATCCTCCTCTTCGTCCTCGTCGTGAACTCGGGCGACCCCCTCAAGGACCTGCGCGAGTCGCAGAGCGAGAACCGCGAGCAGCTGATGCAGGCGCGCATCAACTACATGAACCTGGACGAGCCCTGGTACTCGCGCTACTTCATCTGGCTGCGCGGCGTCGCCGGCTGCCTCACGGGCGCCTGCAACCTCGGCACCAACCGCGGCGGTCAGCAGGTCAACGATCTGCTGGCCAATGCGGCCTCGTCCACCCTCCGCCTCGTGGTCCTCGCCACCGTGCTCGCGATCATCATCGGCATCGCGGTCGGCATCATCACGGCGATCCGCCAGTACTCCGGCCTCGACTACGCCGTGACGCTGCTGATCTTCCTGTTCTTCTCCCTGCCGGTCTTCTGGGCCGCCGTGCTCCTGAAGGAGTACATGGCCATCGGCTACAACAACTGGATCGCCGACCCCACGCTGAACTGGACATACATCATCATCGGGGCGCTCCTGGCCGGTCTGGTCGTGCAGGCCGCGATGGCAGGGAACGCCAAGCGCCGTCTTCTCACCTTCGCGGTGGTCGCCGGCTTCATCCTGGTGATCTTCCCGACCCTGCACGCCCTGGACTTCTGGCGCCGCCCGGTCATGGGCCCGCTGGTCCAGCTGGCCATCGGCCTCGCCGCCGCCGTCGCGCTGACCGCCCTGATCGCCGGCCTGAAGAACCGCAAGGTGCTCTACTCCGCGCTGGTGACCGTCGCCGTGGGCATGGTCAGCTACTACGCCACCTACGGCCTGCTGATGAACAACCCGTCCTGGCTGCTCCTGCTGGGCCTGGGCATCATCGCCGTCCTGGTCGGCATCCTGATCGGCCGCCTCATGGGCGGCTTCTCCAAGGGCACCGCCGCAACCGCCTCCGCGATCACCGCCGTGGTCATGGGCGTGTTCATCGTCATGGAGCACATGACGAACTACTGGCCCGCTCTGCTGCGTGCCAAGCCGCGTCCGGTCGCCACCATCGGCTCCGAGACCCCCGGCATGGACGCCCACTTCTGGGTGGAGTTCATGGACAAGGGCACCCAGCTGCTGCTGCCGACCGTGCTGCTGACCATCATCTCCGTGGCCACCTACTCCCGCTACACCCGCTCCTCCATGCTGGAGGTCTCGCGTCAGGACTACATCCGCACCGCCCGGGCCAAGGGCCTGGGTGAGCGCCAGGTGATCCTGAAGCACGCCTTCCGCAACTCGCTGATCCCGATCACCACCATCATGGCCTTCGACTTCGCGGGCCTGATCGGCGGCGCCGTGATCACCGAGCGCGTGTTCGGCTGGAAGGGCATGGGTGAGCTGTTCGCCACCGGCCTGGACCAGGTGGACCCGGCCCCGGTCATGGCCTTCTTCCTGGTCACCGGCACCGCCGCCGTGCTCATGAACCTCGTGGCGGACGTCCTGTACGCCATCCTCGACCCCCGGATTCGAGTGTGATCGCGATGACGCAGAACAACACCACCGCGCCCACAGAGGCGCAGAAGGCGTTCGACCTCGCCGAGGCCGAGGACGCCAAGCTCCGTCAGAAGACGGGGAAGTCCTTCTCTCAGGGCCAGCTGGTCCGGAAGCGCTTCTTCAAGCACCGCGCGGCGATGATCTCCACCGTCGTGCTGATCGTGATCACCGTGTTCGCCTTCACCTCGATCGGCTTCGGCCCGATCCCGGGCTGGTGGGACAAGTCCTACCTGGCCGCCGGCAACGTGATCAACGGCGGCAAGCCGACCCTGTCGGTCGTGCCGGAGTTCCTGGGCGGGGAGGGCCTGCGCTGGGGCGAGCACCCGTTCGGCCAGGACTCGTCCGGCAAGGACTGGTTCGCCCTCGTGATGCGCGGCACCCAGCAGTCGCTGATCATCGCCGTGATCGTGGGCCTGGTGTCCACCGCCATCGGTGCGCTGGTCGGCGCCCTCTCCGGCTACTTCCGCGGCTGGGTGGACTCGCTGCTGATGCGCCTGACGGACCTGATCATCGTGATCCCGCTGCTCGTGCTGGCCGCCGTGCTCGGCAAGATGTCCAACAATCTGCCGGGCGGCATCATCCCGCTGGCCATCGTCCTGGGCCTGGTGTCCTGGACCTCCCTGGCCCGCCTGGTCCGCGGTGAGGTCCTCTCGCTGCGGGAGAAGGAGTTCGTCTCCGCCGCCGTGGCCATGGGCGCCAAGCCCGGCCGCGTCATCTTCAAGCACCTGCTGCCGAACACCATCGGCGTGATCGTGGTGAACGCGACCTTCGCGATCGCCGGCGCGGTGCTCCTGGAGACCTCCCTGTCCTTCCTGGGCTTCGGCGTCCAGCCGCCGGAGTCCTCGCTCGGCCTGCTGATCTCCCAGTACCAGAACGCGTTCACCACGCGCCCCTGGCTGTTCTGGTGGCCCGGCATGCTGATCCTGGCGATCGCCCTGTCCGTGAACTTCCTCGGCGACGGCCTCCGTGACGCCTTCGACCCGCGTCAGGGCGGCGGTGCCCGCAAGAAGAAGGGCTTCCTTGGCTTCTCCGGCCGCAAGAAGGCCCTGGACGAGGCCACCGCCTCCACCACGCCGGCCGCTGCCGCCACCGCCTCCGGCGGTGCTGTGGCCACGGACGTCAAGCCCACGGCCACGACGACCGCCGGTGAGGGCCCCAACGACGCCCCCGCGTCCGCCGAGGGGCCGATCGCCCGTGTGGACAAGAACACCGACCGCGGCCATCCCGGCACCCCGCGTGGTCAGTGACACGAGCTGAGAAGGAAGTGCATTCCATGTTCGGAAAGAAGAAGAACGACGCCGCCGCGGCGGCGCAGGGCGCATCCGCCCAGGGCACCCCGACCGGCTCGACCGCTGCCGACGCCCCGCAGGGCGGGGGCGGCCCCGTCGCCGGCCCGACCACCACGGCCATGGGCATCGTGAAGCGCCACGACAACCTCGGCGGCCAGCCGGTCCTGTCCTTCACGGACGTCGACGTCAAGTTCGACACCGAGTTCGGCCAGGTCCACGCCGTCAAGGGCGTCACGTTCGACGTGAAGCCCGGCGAGGTCGTCGCCCTGGTGGGCGAGTCCGGCTCCGGCAAGTCCGTGACCAGCTCCACCGCCATGGGCCTGCTGCCGGGCAACGCGGACATCACCGGCTCGGTGAAGCTCGCCGGCGAGGAAGTGCTCAGCATGAGCCCCGCCAAGCTGCGCAGCGTCCGCGGCAAGGACATCGCCATGGTGTTCCAGGAGCCGATGACCGCGCTGAACCCGGTGCTCACGGTCGGCGACCAGCTGACCGAGTCCATCCAGCTGCACGGCCTGGCCTACGGCACCGAGGCGGACAAGATGGCCGTCGAGCTGCTCACCATGGTGGGCATCCCGGACGCCCACAACCGCCTGAAGCAGTACCCACACCAGTTCTCCGGCGGCCAGCGCCAGCGCATCGTCATCGCGATGGCCATCAGCTGCTCGCCGAAGGCGATCATCGCGGACGAGCCGACCACCGCGCTCGACGTGACCGTGCAGGCCGAGATCCTCGAGCTGCTGCGGTCGCTGAAGAACAAGATGAACACCGGCATCCTGCTGATCACGCACAACATGGGCGTGGTGGCGGACATGGCCGACCGCGTCTGCGTGATGCTGCACGGCGAGCTGGTGGAGTCCGGTCCGGTGCACCAGGTGATGCAGCACCCGCAGCACCCCTACACCCAGCGCCTGCTCTCCGCCGTCCCGCGCCTGGGCACCTCCTTCGAGGTGGCCGAGCCGGAGACCGTGACCGCGACCCAGACCAAGGCGAAGTACGCGATCGAGGCGGAGGGCCTGTGCCTGGAGTACGACCACCGCGGCAAGAAGAACCGCGTGGTCCATGACGTGTCCTTCTCCGTGGCGCCCGGCGAGATCATGGGCCTGGTGGGCGAGTCGGGCTCCGGCAAGTCCACCATCGCCCGCTCGGTCCTCGGCCTGCTGCCGGTGGCCTCGGGCTCGCTGAAGATCTACGGCCAGGAACTGGCCTCCATGCCGGTCAAGGAGCAGCGTGCCCTGCGCAAGCGCATCGGCGTGGTGTTCCAGGATCCGGCGGCCTCGCTGGATCCCCGCTTCCCGATCGGCGACGTCATCACCGAGCCGATGGTGGTCCACGGCGTGGGGGACAGGAAGGCACGCCTCGAGCGGGCCTACGAGCTGCTCGACGCCGTGAAGCTGCCGCGCTCCGTGGTGAACCGGTACCCGCATGAGCTCTCCGGCGGTCAGCGCCAGCGCATCTCGATCGCCCGCGCGCTGACCCTGGACCCGGACGTCCTCATCGCGGACGAGCCGACCTCGGCCCTCGACGTGTCCGTCCAGGCCGCCGTGCTGGACATGTTCGCCGATCTGCAGTCCCGCTACGAGTTCGCCTGCCTGTTCGTCTCGCACGACCTCGCGGTGGTGGACATGCTGGCGCACAAGGTGCTCGTGCTCAAGGACGGCCGCGAGGTCGAGAAGGGCCTCACGGACGACGTGCTGCACAACCCGCAGGCCGAGTACACCCAGCGTCTGCTGGCCGCGGCCCCGGTGCCGGACCCGGACGAGCAGGCCGAGCGCCGCCAGGCGCGCCGTGAGCTGCTCGCCTCCTTCGGCGAACACGCCTACTGATCCACATCGGATCCCCTGACGCCGCACCACAGCGGGCCGCACCACAGCGGCAGGCGACGACGGTCGGGCACCCGCCCGGCCGTCGTCGCCGTCTCTGCGGGGGCCTCACCGAGCGGTGACGTTCCGCACCGCCCGACCACGACGGCGGCCCCACGCGCGTACAATCTCACGGGGGCCGCCGTCGGCGTGTTCCCCGAGCATTCCTCCACCCTCCCGGACAGGACCTTCATGACCTCGAATCCGACCGCCCGCACCGACCTGCGCAATGTGGCCATCGTGGCCCACGTGGACCACGGCAAGACCACGATGGTGGACGCGATGCTGCGCCAGACGGGCGCCTTCTCCACGCACGGCGAGGTCCAGGAGCGCGTCATGGACTCCGGTGACCTGGAGAAGGAGAAGGGCATCACGATCCTGGCCAAGAACACCACCGTGTTCTACTCCGGTCCGTCCGCACCGGAGGGTCAGACCGTGACCATCAACGTCATCGACACCCCGGGCCACGCCGACTTCGGCGGCGAGGTGGAGCGCGGCCTGTCCATGGTGGACGGCGTCGTGCTGCTGGTGGACGCCTCCGAGGGCCCGCTGCCGCAGACCCGCTTCGTCCTCCGCAAGGCCCTGGCCGCCAAGCTCCCCGTGGTGCTGGTGGTGAACAAGACCGACCGCCCGGACGCCCGCATCGACGGCGTGGTCTCCGACTCCATGGACCTGCTGCTGGGCCTGGCCTCGGACCTGGCCGAGGAGGTCGAGGACCTGGACCTGGACGCCGTGCTGGACGTGCCGGTGGTCTACGCCTCCGGCAAGGCCGGCCGTGCCTCCCTCGAGCAGCCGGCCGACGGCTCCCTGCCGGAGTCTGAGGACCTCGAGCCGCTGTTCAACGTCATCATGGAACGCGTCCCGGCCCCGACCTACGACGACGGCGAGGTCCTGCAGGCGCACGTCACCAACCTTGACGCCTCCCCGTTCCTCGGCCGCCTGGCGCTGCTGCGCATCTTCAACGGCACCCTGAAGAAGGGCCAGCAGGTGGCGTGGGCCCGGCAGGACGGCACCACCAAGACCGTGAAGGTCACCGAGCTGCTGGCCACCAAGGGCCTGGAGCGTGTGCCCGCCGAGCAGGCCGGTCCGGGGGAGATCGTGGCCGTCGCCGGCATCGAGGACATCATGATCGGCGAGACCCTCACGGACGTGGAGAACCCGAAGCCGCTGCCGCTGATCACCGTGGACGACCCGGCGATCTCCATGACCGTCGGCATCAACACCTCCCCGCTGGCAGGCCGCGTCAAGGGGGCCAAGGTCACCGCGCGCCAGGTGAAGGACCGCCTGGACAAGGAGCTCATCGGCAACGTGTCCCTGAAGGTCCTGCCGACCGAGCGTCCGGACGCCTGGGAGGTCCAGGGCCGCGGCGAGCTCGCCCTGGCCATCCTGGTGGAGCAGATGCGCCGTGAGGGCTTCGAGCTGACCGTGGGCAAGCCGCAGGTGGTCACCCGGACCGTGGACGGCAAGGTCCACGAGCCGATGGAGCACATGACCATCGACATCCCCGAGGAGTTCATGGGCGCCGTCACCCAGCTGATGGCCGCCCGCAAGGGCCGCATGCAGGAGATGTCCAACAACGGCACCGGCTGGATCCGCATGGAGTTCCTGGTGCCGGCCCGTGGCCTGATCGGCTTCCGCACCCGCTTCCTCACCGAGACCCGCGGCGCGGGCATCGCCTCCTCCTATGCGGCCGGCTACGAGCCGTGGGCGGGGGAGATCGAGTACCGCACCAACGGCTCCCTGGTGGCGGACCGCGCCGGCTCGGCCACGCCCTTCGCCATGATCAACCTGCAGGAGCGGGGCACCTTCTTCATCAAGCCCGGCTCCGAGGTGTACGAGGGCATGATCGTGGGGGAGAACTCGCGGGCAGAGGACATGGACGTGAACATCACCAAGGAGAAGAAGCTCACCAACATGCGCTCGGCCACCGCCGACTCCTTCGAGGGCCTGACCCCGCCGACCCTCCTCACCCTGGAGGAGTCCCTGGAGTTCGCCCGCGAGGACGAGTGCGTGGAGATCACCCCGGAGCACATCCGCCTCCGCAAGGTGATCCTGGACGCCAACGACCGTCTCAAGGCCGCACGCGCCCGTGCCCGTGCCTGACCCGGACGCATGAGTCCGGCATCTGTGCGCCCGTCCGTCTCCCGGCGGCCGGCCTCCCGACGACGGACCGGCGCCCTGGTAGGGGCCGTCGTCCTGGGTGTGGGCGTGGGTCTGCTGGGGACCGTGCTGCATCTGCAGCTGTGGGCCCCGACCGGCACCTGGACGCTGCCGTGGGGCGCCGCACTCGCCCTCGTCTTGGTCGGTTCCACCCAGCTGTGGTGGAGCCGCCGGGTCGCCTGGCCGGTGGCCGGGGGTCTGCTGGGTGCCGTCGCGTTCACCGCGGCGTGGGCGCTGCAGCTGCTGCCCGGACACGACGACCTCGGCCTGCCCTGGCATGCCCGCCTGCTCGAGGTGTTGCCGGGGGCGATGCTCGCCTCCGGGCTGTGGCTGCTGGGCCTGCCGCTCGTGGTGGTGTCCGTGCTGGTCGTGGCCGGCCGGGAGCACCGTCGCAGACCGCGTGCCGTGCCGGTCGCAGAGTAAGCTGGGACGCCGAGAGACAAGACCGTGCCTGAAGGAAAGGTGAAGGGTCGGCCATGACCTATGTGATTGCCCTGCCGTGCGTGGACGTCAAGGACAAGGCGTGCATCGAGGAGTGCCCCGTGGACTGCATCTACGAGGGCGAGCGCTCCCTGTACATCCACCCGGATGAGTGCGTGGACTGCGGCGCCTGCGAGCCGGTCTGCCCTGTGGAGGCCATCTACTACGAGGACGACACACCCCAGGAGTGGGCCGAGTACTACAAGGCGAACGTCGAGTTCTTCGACGACCTGGGCTCGCCGGGCGGCGCAGCCAAGATGGGCCTGATCCCGAAGGACCACCCGATCATCGCCGCCCTGCCCCCGCAGAACCAGGACGCCTGAGCGTATGCGCACCCTCCCGGACTACCCGTGGGACACGCTCACCCCGTTCCGTGAGCGCGCCGCGCAGCACCCCGGCGGCACCGTGGACCTGTCGATCGGCACCCCGGTGGACCCCACGCCGGAGCTGATCCGGGAGGCGCTCACCGCCGCGTCGGACGCGCACGGCTACCCGACGACCCACGGCACCGCCGAGGTGCGCGAGGCGATCGTCGCCTGGTATGCGCGGCGCCGCGGCGTGGAGGGCCTGGACCCACAGGCCGTGCTGCCCACGGTGGGCTCGAAGGAGTTCATCGCCTGGCTGCCGACGCTGCTGGGACTGGGCGCCGGGGACGTGGTCGTCCGCCCGTCGGTGGCCTATCCGACCTATGACATCGGCGCCCTGCTCTGCGGGGCCGAGGCCGTGGCCGCCGACGACCTGGACGAGCTGGACGAGTCCGTGCGCTCCCGGGTGAAGCTGGTCTGGACCAACTCGCCGGCCAACCCGACCGGTGCGGTGCTGGACGTGCCCGCGCTGAAGCGGATCGCGGACCAGGGCCGCGCCCTCGGTGCGATCGTGTGCGCGGACGAGTGCTACGCCGAGCTCGGCTGGGACCGCTGGGACGACGCCGAGCACGGCGGTACCGGTCAGCAGGTGCCCTGCCTGTTGGACCCGGCCGTCTCCGGCGGCGAGCCGACCGGCCTGCTCAGCGTCTATTCGCTGTCCAAGCAGTCGAACCTGGCCGGCTACCGCGCGGCGTTCGCCGTGGGCGACCCGCAGCTGATCGCCACGCTCGTGAACACCCGCAAGCACGCGGGCATGATCGTGCCGGGACCGGTCCAGCACGCCATGGCCGTGGCGCTCGGCGACGACGCCCACGTCGAGGAGCAGAAGGCCCGCTACCGCCGTCGTCGGGAGGTTCTGCTGCCGGCGCTGCGCGGTGCCGGGTACACGGTCGACTCCTCTCAGGCCGGCCTGTACCTGTGGACCCGTCGGTCCGACGTGGACCCGGCTGTGGCCACCGCGGACGACTCCTGGGCGCTGCTGGGCGAGCTGGCGGACCTGGGCATCGTGGCCGGTCCGGGCGTCTTCTACGGCGAGGCCGGCAACGGCTACGTGCGTGTGGCGCTCACCGCGCCGTGCGCGGCCGTGGACGAGGCCGCCCGGCGGCTGGATTCCGCCGCCCGTGGCTGACTTGGTAGGTTAGGAGACGGTCGGCATCCGTGTCGGCGAGCATCCCGACGCCTTCGTGCAGGCGTCACCACTGAAGATGAGGAAGTGCACCGTGACTGAGAACGCCTCCGCTCGACTCACCGTCGGCGAGAAGACGCTCGACCTGCCCGTCGAGGAGTCCACTGTCGGCACCGAAGCGTTGAGCATCGCTCCGCTGCTGAAGGAGACCGGCAAGGTCACCTACGACCCGGGCTTCATGAACACGGCGAACACCAAGTCCGCCATCACCTTCATCGACGGCGACGAGGGCATCCTGCGCTACCGCGGCTACGCCATCGAGGACCTGGCCGAGAACTCGACCTTCATGGACGTGGCCTACCTGCTCATCAACGGAGAGCTGCCGACCGCCGAGCAGTCCGAGTCCTGGGAGACCAACATCCTGCGCCACAACATGGTGCACGAGGACCTCAAGTCCTTCTTCGCTGGCTTCCCGCGCGACGCCCACCCGATGCCGGTGCTCTCCTCCGCCGTCTCCGCGCTCTCCACCTTCTACGCGGACTCCCTGGACCCGTTCGACGAGGACCAGGTGCACATCTCCACCGTGCGCCTGCTCGCGAAGCTGCCGGTGCTGGCCTCCTACGCCTTCAAGAAGTCGCTGGGCCAGCCGATGATGTACCCGCACAACGACCTCAACTACGTCGAGAACTTCCTGCGGCTCTGCTTCGGCGTCCCCGCCGAGGAGTACGAGATCGACCCGGACATGGTCAAGGCCCTGGACCTGCTGCTCATGCTGCACGCGGACCACGAGCAGAACTGCTCCACCTCCACCGTGCGCCTGGTGGGCTCGGCCCACGCGAACATGTTCGCCTCGGTCTCCGCCGGCATCAACGCCCTCTACGGTCCGCTGCACGGCGGCGCCAACGAGGCCGTCCTGAACATGCTCCGCTCCATCCAGGCCGAGGGCATCAAGCCCGAGGACTTCATGGAGAAGGTGAAGAACAAGGAGGACGGCGTCCGGCTGATGGGCTTCGGCCATCGCGTGTACAAGAACTACGACCCGCGCGCCAAGATCATCAAGAAGACCGCCACCGACATCCTCTCCAAAGTCGGCGGCAACGACGAGCTGCTCGAGATCGCCCAGCGCCTCGAGGAGAAGGCCCTCGCGGACGACTACTTCGTGGAGCGCAAGCTCTACCCGAACGTGGATTTCTACACCGGTGTCATCTACAAGGCGATGGGTTTCCCGGAGAAGATGTTCACCGTCCTGTTCGCCCTCGGCCGCCTGCCCGGCTGGATCGCTCAGTGGCGGGAGATGATCGAGGATCCGGCCACCAAGATCGGCCGTCCGCGCCAGGTCTACACCGGCCACGACCTGCGCACGGTCAAGGGCTGACGCCCCGGCCGCCCGAACGCGTGAAGGGGCCCGGAATCCGCCACGGATTCCGGGCCCCTTCCGTGTGTGCGCCGCGCGCGGAGGCGGATGCGGACCGCCCGGCGCGCGAACGACGGGTCAGTTGGCGTGCAGCGCGTCGTTGAGCTCGACGGTGCGGCCGGCGCGCGGCAGGACCTCCACCACGCCGGAGGTGGAGTTGCGGCGGAACAGCAGGTTCGGGACGCCGGAGAGCTCCACGGCCTTCACCACGGTCGGCTCCTCGCCCTCGCGCAGGACGGTGACGCGGGTGCCGGCGGTGACGTACAGGCCGGCCTCCACCACGGAGTCGTCGCCGATCGAGATGCCGATGCCGGCGTTCGCGCCGACGAGCACACGCTCGCCGACCTTCACCCTCTGGGTGCCGCCGCCGGAGAGGGTGCCCATGATGGACACGCCTCCTCCGAGGTCGGAGCCGTCGCCCACCACCACGCCGGCTGCGATGCGGCCCTCGACCATGGAGGTGCCCAGCGTGCCGGCGTTGAAGTTCACGAAGCCCTCGTGCATCACGGTGGTGCCGGCGGCCAGGTGGGCACCGAGGCGGACGCGGTCGGCGTCGCCGATGCGCACGCCGGAGGGCACCACGTAGTCGGTCATGCGAGGGAACTTGTCCACGCCGTAGACGTTGACGGTGCCGCGGGCACGCAGCTTGGCGCGGGTGAGCTCGAAGCCCTCCACGGGGCACGGGCCGAAGTTGGTCCAGACGACGTTGGTGAGCAGGCCGAAGACGCCGTCCAGGTTGACCTCGTTGGGGCGAACGAGGCGGTGGGAGAGGGCGTGCAGGCGCAGCCAGGCGTCCAGGGCGTCGGCGGGGGCGGCGTCCAGGTCGGCGGTGACCTCGACGACCGCCTGGGTCGTGCCGCGGTCGGCGTCGTCCGCTGCGGCGGCCTGCAGGGTGTCGGCCACGGAGGCGTCGGCGGCGGCAAGGTCCCCGGCCACGGGGGCGGGGAACCAGACGTCCAGCACGGAGCCGTCGGCGGCGCGGGTGGCCAGGCCGTGGCCGGAGACGAGGCGGGCGGTGTTCTGCGCGGTGTCGGTCATGGTGTCGAGTCTAGTTGTTGTGGGTCATGAGGTTCTTGACATGGGTGCCGGGCTGAGATGAGAAGAGTGGGCCCGGAGGGCGTGTCAACTTGTCTGTGTAAGCGGGGTGGTCACAGGTAGGGGTTGATCCGG